>JBDTNV010000192.1:0-5565 GCA_039933555.1 Ignavibacteria bacterium | reverse complement strand
GCACCGCTGATAACAGGCTCAATATCAAGCTCACCAGCTCTGCAATCAACGCCGGTAGCAAAACCGGTGTAGTTATACTTTAATACCCATGTTGCACCGCCGTTGTATGAAGCATATATCTTTACAAGATCTGCTCCGCCGTTAACATACTCAGTTACAGCAGAATAAATTGTTGATGAGCGGTTTGATGAAGCAGTTGCAACAGCCCAGTTGCCGCCGCCCTGAATATTCGAAACCTGGTAATCACTTTGGTTTGAAAAAGGAGGACGAGTTTCCATATTTACAAACCTCTGCTGAATCGGATTATTCGATGGGTTTGTATTTTCAGGCTGGATAGAAGGTGTCAAACCATCTATTTCATTAAGCCTCGTCTGGATCTGATTTGCATTTACAAGATCATTATTCAGTCTTGCTGTTCTCAGCTGGTTTAATAATGACTGTTTCTCGGTTGAGAATTGCTGTTCATGCGGTTGTATTGAAGTTTGCATAGGATTGCTTGTGTTACCGGTTGGGCTTTGTGTATAGAATGTGCCAAAAGGCTCATTACCACCAACTTTATCCTGTGCAAATGATGAAAATGTGAATATAATTGCTGCCAAAACAGCAAAGAGTTCTGTTCGTTTCATTTTGTTCTCCTTTTAATTGTTTTTTGATTCCCCCAATTCCTACGAATATAGCAAAGAACTTACTAATTTACAAATTTCTTCTAACTTATTATTAGGAATTTTTTTAGCGATTGTTTTAAATTATTGCAATGTAAAAGGATAGGCAAAAACTACAGGTTTTCTGGTATTCCGAGGTCTTTCCATTGAGTTCCGGTAATATCAAATGTATTGATAGCTAAATCTTGTTTTAACATAGAGATATACACTGGAATTATGTCAATAATAACTTTGGGCTCTAAATAATCAAATATTGACTTATTTAATATATGAATCCCGCAAAAGGCTTTATTTTCAATATTATTGTCAATTATCTTTCTATAATACACATTATTCCCATTTTCTTTTCGTCCCACGAGCAACCCATCCTTATCTGTGAGCAAGTATCTGGAAGTTTTTCTATTTTGCACTGCCAGTGTGGCAACAGATTTTCTGCCTAAATGATACTCTTCAAATTCATTAAGATCTATTGCGCAGTCAACATCTGTGTTATATACCAAAAAATCATTTGAGCCACGTAGGTATTTTTCAGCATTTTTAATTGCTCCCCCCGTTCCAAGGATTTCCTTTTCATAAATAAGCCTGATATTTGAAGTTGGAAGCCTCATATCAAAATACTTTATCATTTTTTCGTAATGGTGGTGTGTATTAATAACAAAATTTCTTATACCTGCTATCTCAAGTTTTCCAATGACATTTTCTATCATCGGCTTACCCTTAAATTCTACCAATGATTTCGGCAAATTATCAGTGAGGGGTTTCAGCCTGGAGCCAAACCCGGCTGCGAGTATCATAGCAGTATCAATTTTATTCATGGAGAACTCTTCCTGAATTCTTTTTTCAATCTGAATACAACATCATCACATTTATATTTATCATCTGGGGCATTGAATTTTTCATATCTTGAAGAAATATCAGCATCAGTATAGCCGGCATAGCCAATAATAAATTCCGGATTAAGAGAAAGTACATAATCTATATCAAACTTCTTATGCCCTGCCTGCAGCCTTTTAGAGTTTGTTTTTGCGATATAATCGTTATTAAGTCCCCACATATCAATCGTATAAAGTTCTGAATAATAAGGTATCTTTCCTGCGGGTCCAACTGCAATTATGGTTTTTGGATCAACATTCATTTGAAGCCATTTGCCAAACATAGACCACTGCATCTCGTATCTTGCATTACTATCACGGATTATAAGCTGCTGATACTCTAATAGGACCATAGTAAAGATAAAAAGCATTATGGCAAGAACTGCCGCTGAAGCGTTGGCATATTTTAATGTCTTCTGTTCATTATTCAGGTATTGGCTGAGCTTAAAAATAGCATTTATGAACCCGATAGTACTTAAGATATATAAGATTGGTATGATTGGGACAAAAAAGCGGTTTGCTATCATCCAGTCACCACCAACTGCAATAAGGTAGCCGATGTAGACTAAAGAGAAAATAATCAGGTATGATAATTTAAATTCCTTGAAAGCTTTCTTAAATGGAATAAACAAAATAAAGATAAAGATATAAAGCCTTGTACCAAGGCACATTGCAAGATATTTAGTTCCCAACACCAGATTCATTCTAAAATCTGTAACACCCTTGGCATAAAAAGTATTTGGGATTATCTGCCCATAGAAAAGTAATTTAAATCCGTAATATCCGAAACAGAATATTGCGTAAATTGATATTAATGTTATAATAATTCGTTTAAACTCTATGATGTTCTTTCTGAAGAGCATTAAATGCAGAATCGTTATCGCAAATATCATATTACCTTCAGGACGGGTTAGTGTGCAAAGCATTAGGAACATTGCCAGGTAATACGAATGCTTTTTTCCATCATTTAGCTTAAAATAATTATAAATTATTCCTAAAATAAATAGGGTATACAATGGGAACTCCATTCCTCCAATAGCCCAAAATGCTATTGAATCATCCAGAGCAAGGAATAAAGGCGGAAGAAGAATAAGGTACTTAAGATATTTTGAAAGATTACCATTGAATTGTTTAGAAATCAAAGTAACAAGCAGAATATTTACAATAGATAGCAGCAATCCAAGTGAACTGGAAAAAATAGAGACATCTACGGATTTAATTCTTGTAAAGGGTGCTGTAATTATTGTCCACAGAAAATTGGTATATCCTTCGACATACTCACCCTGGTTATAAACAAGCCCCTTGCCTTCCATAAGGTTCTTGCCGTACCTATATGAAATATAGGCATCATCCACGTTCTGAAAAAGAAAGCTCCAGCTGAGGAAAAAACAATAACATACGAAAAACAGCAAAATTACGGCAAAATATTTTCTGTGTTTTGACAAGTTTATTTATATAATTTTTCTCAATACAAATTTAGAGCAAAGTTTATTAAAAAATATGCAAAATTTAAACATTTAATCATTCTTAAGGAATTCTTATTTTGGCTTTTAAGTTATGAATTATGATGAAAATAGGCATTGATAAGGATAATAGTTGGAAATAAGCTGGCGTAAAAATCTTTATATTATCTGGTCTGCTCAATTAATAGCTATGATAGGAATGAGCATGGTCATACCTTTTCTGCCTCTTTATGTGAAAGATCTTGGAGTAACAGAAATTACCGAAGTAAAGAGATGGAGCGGTCTTGTCGTATCGGGTGTTTTCATTACCGCTTTTATTGCTACCCCAATTTGGGGTTGGCTGGGAGATAGGGTCGGTAAAAAGAAAATGGTACTCAGGGCTATTTTTGGATTAGCTGTATCACAATTGCTAATTGGTTTTTCACAGGATGTAGTTCAGCTCTTCATTTTCCGCATGGTCCAGGGTGCGCTGAGCGGGTTCATCGCAGCTGCTCTTGCATTGGTGTCATCCAATACCCCAAAAGAAAAATCTGGATATGCTATTGGGTTCTTGGCAAGCTCCACTGCTGCCGGAAACCTGCTCGGACCATTCATTGGCGGTTTACTTGCCGATGCATTCGGTTATAGAAATGTATTTTTCATAACCTCAGCCATGTGCGCAATAAGCGGCATACTAGTCTATGCTTTTGTTAAGGAAATTAATCAAACCAGGAATAAAGAAAGTGATATCTGGGATAATTACATGTTCGTGTTCAAAAATACCCGATTAAAATATGCAATGCTGGTTCTTATAATATCAGCAGCAGCAATATCCATGATACAGCCACTCTTCGCTTTATTTATTGAAAGAAAACTGGGCAGCACTTTATATCTAGCAACTATAACCGGTTCCATTTTCGGTGTAGTGGGACTGTTCCAGGTTATATCGTCATCATTTTGGGGAAAGTTAAATGATAAGCGCGAGATCAGGAAAAACCTAGCATGGGCGATGGTGGGGGCAGGTATAGGATATGCTCTGCATGTTGTAACAACAGGCGTATGGGAGTTAATCCCAATACGGGCACTCCTTGGTTTATGTATTGGAGGAGTAATGCCCTCTCTATTTTCATTCATAAATAAATGTATACCAGATCAAAGAAAGGGCGGGGTTATGGGAATTGCATCCAGCTTTACAATGTTTGGTAACCTGATTGGCCCAATTTCAAGCGGATATATAGCATCTGTCACCAGCATTAACTTTGTCTTTATATTAAGCGGCATGATACTTGCATCAAGCTCTATTTTGGCATACTTTAAACTGAAAGAAAAACCCAAGGATATTCATAAAATACCGGAAAATGAAAAATCTGAAATGAAGGAAGAAATTGCAGCCGGTATGATTGATTGACCATCCTATATTGCGTTAAAGTGTGCATCGGTCGGATCATATCCTGTTCTGATAACTTGAAGGCGGAAAATCAATTATGATAGTAGAACCATTTTCTTTTATTAACTGAAGAGTTCCGTCAACCTGGTTTATTAGTGTATTGATTAGCTTCACACCGAGCGTATTACTATTATTATAATCAACATCCTGAGGGAAGCCTTTACCGTTATCTTTTATTATTAGGGTGTATTTTTTCAATTCCGGGTTCAAAGAAAATAATATTTCAATCTTAGGATTCTTAGAGTGATCGTCAAATGCGTGTTTAAGGGCATTTGTGATGAGCTCATTTAAAATTAAACCGCATGGCATTGCAATATCAATGGGTAAGAATAGCTTTTGAGCAGAAACATTGATATCAATTGAATTATCCAGTGAATGCATTCCTTTAAGACTATTGGCTAATGTGAAAATATAATCTGCAAAATCAATTCTTGAAAGATCCCTCATCTTATACAGCTTTTCATGAATTAATGAAATTGCAATAACCTTATCTTTACTTTCCAAGAAATATTTCCTGATTTCCGGGTCCTTTATTTTTTGAGACTGCATCCTGAGAAGGCTTGCAACCAATTGCAGGTTATTTTTTACTCGGTGATAAATTTCCTTAAGTAATATCTCACGCTCGTTCAGCGCTTCTGTTAAATATTTCTCGGCTTCTATCTTTTCATTCAACTCATCCTGAACTTTTTTGTATAATATTGCATTTTTATAAGCCAATGATACCTGCTGCATGAAAGCTTCGAGAAAGACAAGATGTTCTTCGTTATAAGCATTCCTGGTTTCAGTGTAAAGCTGTATTACGCCCAATACCTCATCTTCAAGCGTAATTGGGAGGATTATAGCTGACTGAGGTTTAGCCTTTGTCTCCTCCGGATTTTCCTCTTCATTACCTGTTACCCTTACCGTAACGGTAGTTTTAGACTTCTTAAGAGTATCCTGGTAATCATTTAAAATAATCGATTTAGCATTCCTGATTACGTCGCTTAAGATACCAAATCCTTCAGGGGCAAGAGGAATTTCAGGCACAACACTTACATCAAGATGTTTATCACTCTTTACACTTCTCATGTAAATATACTTTATCATCTTATTTTCACTTTTGTACCTTGCAACAAATAATTCTGAAAAATCCACAACATCTG
>JBDTNV010000191.1:0-5579 GCA_039933555.1 Ignavibacteria bacterium | reverse complement strand
AAAGCACTTGCATCATACTGCTGGAAAAATAATATCACATATCACGAATATCAGACATTTGGTGATATAAAAAAGAAACTTGAGAAGATCTTAGCAGGCAATGTAATTAAACACAGGCAAGCTGCAAAACTAAAAAGACGTGAAGTCTTCTTAAGAGGTTAAACATTAAATAAAATCTTTAAGGATAAAATTAAATGACATTAGGTAAATTTTTCTTTCAATACAGGTCTTATACTCCCCTTCCTTTTATTATACCAATGCTCCTGTTTGCACGTCCAACAATGACAACATTACTGATTGGAGGTGTTTTAGTGCTTATCGGTGAATCATTCCGCTTTTGGGGCGTTTCGTATGCCGGAAGCGAAACACGTACTACTGGCAATGTGGGTGCATCAAGCCTTGTAACACAGGGCCCGTTTGGTTATGTCAGAAACCCCCTTTACCTCGGAAATATCTTAATGTATTTCGGTATCAGCATTATGTCCAATTCACTTGTACCCTGCCTCCAGATTTTGAGTATTGTTTACTTTTCAATTCAATATTATTATATCATACTTGAAGAAGAAGGATTCCTGAGAGAGAAATTTAAAGAAAAATATGAACATTACTTCAGCAATGTTAACAGGTTCCTTCCAAAGTTTTCAGCTTACGATGAAACAAAACGCTCAAAGCTAAATCAGGACCTGAAGGCAGCTTACGTTTCCGAAAAAAGGACATTCCAGGCGGCATTCATAAGCATTATTATGATAGTTCTTATTTACTTTCTTATCCATCAATAATCACAATAAATAATGAGTTCTGAAAACAGTTCTCAAAATAACGTGAGTCCGCTCCTTCTAAGGAGGTCTGTATTCATATCCGCAGGTGAACCTTCCGGAGACCTGCATTCATCTGCTTTGATGAGTGAATTGAAATTGCAGCTTTCCGGAAAGGATATTGTATTTAACGGACTTGGCGGCAGCCTCATGATATCCGAAGGATTAAATGCCTTATATCACATTAAAGATCTTGCTACAATTGGCTTTACTGATGTCATAAAGAAATATTCCTTCTTCAAAAAGGCCTTAAGAAATAGCGCTGATTACATAAAAAAAAATTCTCCTGATACAGTTATTTTAGTGGATTACCCCGGATTTAATCTCAGGCTTGCAGAAGAGATAAGGAAATTTTATGATAAGAAAATAATTTACTATATATCACCACAGCTTTGGGCTTGGCACGAAAAACGGGTTTTTAAAGTAAAAAAGTATATCGACCTGATGCTGGTTCTTTTTCCGTTTGAAGTTGATTTCTACAGCAAATATGGGGTTAACGCAAAATTCACAGGTCATCCGCTCGTAAAACGAATTGATGAGTTTATTGAAGCAAATCCCAAAAGCCAAACAGGGCATCCAAACAAAAAAATCATTACCATACTGCCGGGTAGCAGAAAAGATGAAGTAAAGAACCATTTACCGGTATTGATCGATACAATTTCAGAACTGAGGAAACAGGTTGATATTGTTGTAAATATAAGTATTGCGCCGGGTCTCGATAAAGTATTTGATGAATTTCGGGATAATTTAAGCGGTTGCAACTTGACAACAGAAAATCCATACAAGCTGATATTGGAAAGTGATCTTGTCCTGACAAAAGCCGGCACATCAACAATGGAATGTGCCTTGCTGGGTACTCCGCATCTTATTTTTTATAAAACTTTCCCTTTAAATTACTACTTATTGAAGCCAATAGTAAAAGTTGATAAACTGGGAATTGTAAACATTCTGCTTGGCGAAGATGTTGTCATGGAATTTATTCAAAATGAATTTACTTCTAAGAAACTTGCAATTGAGTCATTAAAGATCTTAAATGATACAAGGTACAGAAATAAGATGATTGAAAGCTTTGGGAAAGTAAAACAGGTTTTGGGCGGGAAGGATGCATCAGCAGAAGCCGCCAAACTTATAATTAAAACTGCCGCGCTATGAAAATATTTACAATACCGCTCAGTATGCTTTTCAGGATCGGAGTATTCTGGAGAAATTTCTTCTATAATATCGGCATTTTTAAAGCAAAGATACTTGAACCGAAAATTATTTCTGTCGGCAATATTGCAGCAGGCGGAACAGGCAAAACTCCGTTTGTGGAATTACTTGCAGAATATCTATTGAAGAAAAATAAATTTGTAGTAATTGTAAGCAAAGGTTATAAAAGAGAAATTGATGATATTAAAGTTGTTGAAACAGGGTTTAAGAACGAAAAAAACCAGCTTAACACAGAAAACCTGGGTGATGAAGCATTAATGCTGCTCGAAAATCTCTCTGAAAAAGAGCTTGGCGGCGGATTGCTTGTTGTTGGTGATGACAAGACAAAATCAGCGAAGTTTGCCAGTACAAAATTTAAACCCGAAATAATTATTATTGATGACGGCTTCCAGCACCGGAAATTGTACCGGGACCTGGATATTGTATTGTTAAATCCTGATACGGATAAACACATGATACCGGCAGGAAACCTGAGAGAACCCGTAAAAAATTATAAGAGGGCAGATCTGCTTGTAATCAATAACAAATTCGATAAATTTCCGGTTAATGAGAACAGGAAAAATATGCCCAAGATCATATGCAGCTATGTTTTTGAAGGATTTAAGGGTATCAATGGTGACCAGCTTCCTAAAGAAGAAGTAATTAAAGCTACCGTTTTTTGCGGTATAGCTGAACCTGATTCCTTCCGTACTCTGCTCAATGAATTAAATGTAAAAATTGATGAATTTATAGTATTCCCTGACCATTATAACTTTACAAACGAGGACCTTGAAAAATTAATGAATTCTTTCAAAAAGAACGGTTCTACGCACATAATTACAACTCAAAAGGATTTTGTTAGATTAAAGAATTCAGAGCTTGTTCTAAATTCAAAAAGTGAAAATACTTACAAAAACCTGCTCTTTAACTTTCCACTTTATTTTGCAAAAATTAAGATGCAAATTGACCAAAACGGCGAATATTTATTTAAAGAAATTGATAACTTGTTAAAATCTGAATGAGTTCTGAAATAAAGTTAATTGGGATAACAAGAAGTGACAGCAAGTTTGAGCGATACACAAACTGGCTGGATAGTAATAAGCTTCAGTACCTAGTGCTTGATTGGGAAGTTAATAATTTTGATGATATAAAAAAATGTTCCTCACTGATTTTAACCGGTGGAGTCGATATTTTTCCCGAATTTTACAATGATTGGGAAGATGGCAAAAAACGGGAAGATTATATCCCCGAACGCGATGGCTTTGAATTTAAACTGCTGGATTATGCATTAGAAAACAATTACCCGGTACTTGGTATTTGCCGGGGACTGCAGGTAATTAACTGCAGGCTTAAAGGCAGCCTGATAAATGATATCGAGACAATCAGGGGAACAAACCACAGAAAAATATCACAGACTGAAGACAGAATACATAATGTAAATGTTAAAGAAAGCTCATTATTGTATGAACTGGTAAAACTAAATTCAGGTAAAGTAAACAGCTCTCATCACCAGTCAATTGATAGGTTGGGCGAAGGGCTTATGATTTCAGCTAAAGCTGATGATGGTATTGTTGAAGCTGTGGAATGGGAAGAAAAAGATGGTAAGCCATTCTTTCTTGCAGTGCAATGGCACCCTGAAAGAGCTGCAGATAAAGAGAGCATATTCAGTAAAAATATTATAGATAAATTCAGAGAGGAAACTTACAAAAATTAAACCTGCAAAAGTTCTAATATTATCTTCATTACTGGCAGCGCTTGTTTTCAATGCATGCGGCGGCTCAGGCGGCAATAATTCTCTGGATAGAATTCCAATTAAGGATATCAAGCAAAGAGTTAACAAAAATTCCTCCCTGATAGAAACCATGGAAGCCTCCGGAAACATTGCTTTTGATTCCCCTGAGCAATCCGGACAGGGATGGATAGAAGTTAAAATTAAAAAACCGGATACAGTATATGTTAAGATAGAAGGGCCATTCGGAATTTCTATTGCAAACGCGCTTATAACAAGATATGACTTTATATATTATAATGTTCAGGAAAATAAAGCTATCCTTGGACCAAGTACAGATATTAATATTGGAGCAATTTTAAGGATCAAAGTATCTTTCGATGAGTTGTTGAACGGATTTACAGGCGGTTTTAATTTTAATGACGACTCATCCGATTCTTCAGATGCGGAGTCAGAAAACGGACTTTACACGATAAACTCTTTGAAGAACCCCGGCAAACAAAAATTTTATATTGACCCATCTATATTCACCGTTCAAAAGTACAATTCACTTGATGAAAATAATAAGACAGTTGTTGAAGTTAATTACAGCAACTATTTCGAAGAAAATGCGTCAGGTCAGTCGGTTTATTTCCCCTCAAATATAAAGATTAAGAATCCCGGCAACAAACAATCAGTTTATGTTGATTATGTCAATAAATCATTCAACAATAGCGGACTTTCATTCAATATTAAAATTCCAAAATCAGCCAAAGTTTTAAAATGGGATTAAGCTTGACGGTCAAATATTGTTTGTTTCTGCTTTTTATGCTGCTACTAAGCGGCGCAACTTATGAGGAAATACTTCAGGATAAAAAGAAGCAGGCAGAGCATATTGATAAGGATATTATCGAAAGCAAAAACAATATTTCAAAGATAACTTCAAAAACTGCTTTTATTAACCAGCAAATCGATAGTGTTGAGTCGGCAATAAGCTCTATCAATAGTTTCCTTAAGAATTATGAAAATGAATCTTATATGACTCCTGACCAGATTGCAATAGAAACAAATATGATTATTTATCTTGCCCAGGATGTTGACAGGATACAGGAAAGCTTCAGGCAAAAAGTAGTAAGCTTGTATAAACACGGTGAGAATTATGAGCTGGAACTGCTCTTAAGCTCTAAGAATCCGAATGAATACTTAAGGCGCAACCAGTACCTGCAGAAATTTTCGCAGAACAGAAAGAAAGAGCTTAGAGACCTGAGATCGAAAAAGTTTATTCTCGAAGAAAAAAAGAAAATGCTCACGCTATCAACATCTTCTCAAAGACTGCATGTAGAAGCAAAGAGGAATGAAAAAGCGATACTTGATGCAAGGTTAAGAGAACTTAAGATCAAAAAAAGTAATTCAGAATCAGAATCTAATCTCCTTGCGGGCAAAGTAACACGTTATGAAGCGCAGCTGAATAGTATAAGGAATTTCATCAGTAATTTTGAATCAAACCGCGATAATTTTGCTGAGAATAAAAACAGCAGGCTTAACTATGAATCAGGAAACCTCGCCGTGGTTAAAGGAAATATTAACCTGCCTGTCGATATCGGGCTCATCTCAACTAATTTTGGAAATATTTCGGATAATAAGACACTCGCTTTATCAATCAGCAACGGCGTTGATTTTTCTGTTTCATCCGGCTCAAAGGTCTATGCAATTGCAGGCGGTACAGTGACCATGATTGGCGATGTCCCCTTCTATGGTAAAACAATAATCATTACTCATGAAAATGGTTTTCGGTCAATTTACTCATCACTCGATGAAATAAATGTTTCTATCGGAGATAATATCAAACTCAATCAGGTCATTGGCAA
>JBDTNV010000190.1:0-5612 GCA_039933555.1 Ignavibacteria bacterium | reverse complement strand
TCTGTCGGCAAGCCTTTCTTAAATGGTTTATCACTTAGCATTTGTTTTTTAGCCAATGAGCCAAACAAATAACCGATCAATTTGCGTTTTGATTTTATCTCGCCCAAACCTGCAAGTATTGGCTGTCTGCAATGGTAAAGCATTTGTGCCACATTCATTTTTCCCCAAAGTGCTTTTGAATCAGAACTAATTCCACTAATTCTTTCAACCATTTTCAGGTTATCTTGTTTATTATACAGGTTGTACATAATTGGAATATTAAAATTTAAAAAATTTAACTTACACCCTGTTTTGGATCCCACAACCCGTGCTGTTTGCGTAAATGCACTATCTGCCCGATATGATAAGCATTGTGTATCGTCATCTGTGTGAACATCTCATACCATGAGCCGCCATAGCCCGGGAATGCTTCCTTATCAAGAGTTTCATCAGTAATATCCTTCAATCTTAACTCAATTTCTGTCATAATCTCATCGAGCTTACTGACTGAAGCTTTCCATGCTTCTTCATCTGCTTTGCCGTCTGTAAATGTGCCGCTGTTTTCAATTTCAATTTTCGCGGGCACTTCACCATTTAAGCGCGTAAGCCATCTTCCGTTCCAGAATATTAAGTGATTCACAATCCCCCATACGCTGTGATTGCCGCTGGAATCCTTCCACGCAGCATCTCCGGCTTGAAGCCCCGCCACTGAATCACTGAACGGCACGAACCAGTTCTTTTGGTTATGAGTAGCTGAGAGCTGTTCAAGTAATATCTCTTTTGCTGTCATTTGGCACAAATTAATTTCTACAAATATAATATTATAAAAATTTAATTGTATTCAGGCTTATACATTTTTTCCTTGATAAATGAATCAATGTCCGCCGGACGCTCAATACCTGCAAGCCCGTTATCAAAAATATAATTGGCAATATCAATCGCCATTTGGGTTGCTACTGCATGTATATTCTGTATTGGTGGAAATATCAGACCTTTTTCAATATCACCATCTGTTACCTGTTTAGAAAGTGAATACAGCGCCGCAATGAACATGCCATCGGTTACACGTTTTGCCTTTACAGCAAACACTGCGAGTCCCATTGCCGGAAAAATATAAACATTATTACCCTGGCTTGGATAAAATGTTCTTTTGCCGATTGTTACCGCTTCAAAAGGGCTGCCGCTTGCAAATATTGCCCTTCCATTGCTGAAGTTATATGCCTCTTCTGCAGTACATTCTGAGTGTGATGTCGGATTAGAGCATGGAAAAATTATGGGTCTTTCATTCAGCTTACTCATAAGTTCAATAACTTCCCTGTTGAAGGCACCCTTTATTGTACTTAAGCCAATTATTGCGGTAGGTCTTATTTTACCGATAGCTTCCAGAAAGTCACTGCTATCAATATCGTTATTTGCGAATGGAATTTTGTGAGGTTCCAGATCAGTACGGGTACGTGATACCATCCCTTTGCTGTCAAACAACCAGAAATTTCTAAAGGCGTCTTCTTTTGAGCTGCCTCGCTCAATAAGCACTTTTGTTAAGAGTTCTGCAATACCAATTGCCGCAGCTCCCGCGCCAAGGAAAAGGAACCTGTGCTCTTCGATCGGAATGCCGGTTATTCTGCATGCTGTGATCAATCCTGAATCAATTACGCTTGCTGTGCCCTGTATATCATCATTAAAACAGCAAACCTTTTCTTTATATTCTTCCAGGATCTTAATTGCATTTGTGCCGGCAAAATCTTCGAACTGTATGCAGATATCCGGAAACACTTCGTTTATAGAGTAAACAAATTCTTTCATAAATTCATCATACTCATTTCCGTGAACTCTTTTAATTCTTAACCCCGGGTAAAGCGGGTCCTCGAGAAGCGTTTCATTGTTCGTGCCTGCATCAAGCACAATAGGTAATGTATGCTGCGGCGGTACACCCGCGCAGGCAGTATACAGGCAAAGCTTTCCTATCGGAATACCCATGCCCGAAATACCAAGATCACCAAGCCCCAATATTCTTGCCCCATCAGTTACAACGGTAAAGCGGACATCCTTCTGCGGCCAGTTTCTAAGTAAATTAGCTATGTTACCTTTATCTGCAATTGATATATACATACCTCTTGGCCTTCTGAATAGATGCCCGAACTGAATGCATGCATCACCGACAGTTGGAGTGTAAATTATAGGCATAAACTTGACGGGGTTATTCATTATCGTTCTGAAAAACAATGTTTCGTTGTTATCCAGCAATTGAAGCAGGTAAACATATTTATTTATATTAAATGTGAAATGATCGAGCTGTTCATTTACTCTTAACAGCTGGGTTTGCATTGTCTCAACTGCATCCGGCAGTAGCCCGTCAAGTTTATATTTTGCTCTTTCTTCTTTTGTAAATGCAGTCCCTTTGTTTCTCCTGGGGTCATGAAGTAGTTTTGATCCTGTTTGATCCATTATTAGCTTTCGTTTGCTTTGTCATTCCTGTTTGCCTTGTTTCTAAGGCTGAAGCAGGAATCTTTTTTTATTAGAAATTTGTAAGAAATAAATAGGTTTTAATTAATTCATTTACAATTCACGAATGAATTACACAAATATACCGATTTAAAATCTTGTTTAAAATGAAATTAAGGGTAGGCTATTTCTTGCAGAAATGTGTAATAATGATGTGAAATTGAAGGAATTTAATTTGAGTCCCGGGTATCTAATACCGGCTTTAGACGGCAAACCCGCGATACCAAAAACCTGTTGCGGTTAAAAATTCTGTAAAAAAGCCACGTCGCCTGTTTGAAAGGAGGTATTGAAAACAAATATCCCACCGGACTAGACCACCAAACGGTTTTCATTCCGAAAATATACGCGTCAGCTCCAACAAGTTTCCTGCCATCTGAAAACAAAAGAACAATATCCTTATTCACAAGCTCCTCAGGCAGTTTTAGTTCATCACGGACCCATTTATCCTGAAGCATAGCTATCCCATATCCTGTTTTCTTAATGGTCCTGCTCCAGAAGGGTATCCACCATGAGCAGAACCCGCACATACCGTCATACAAAACCCAGCCTTTAGTTTGGAGGAGTGTCATATAGTGTCAATTAATTAATAAGCCTCAATTATTTCTCCCTTCTCCTTTTAGGAGAGGTGTAGGGGGTGAGGTCAAACTTATACAGCATTCCTCATCCTTATTATCGAAAACTGTAAACTTGAATTCGAAACTTCATATTCCAGTTGTTTCAGTGAAGATAAAACTCTAAGTTCAACATCTCTTTTCACTATCTCAGAGAGTAAATCATCAACCACCAAGACGCTCAATGGTTTAACAGCAATATATGAAATATAATACCCGGCTCCTTCATCAAGTAGTGTAAAAGTTTCTATTGGTAATTCATACAGGTATAGAGCTGTTTGTTTAACTCTTTCCAGCCAGCTTTCTTCAATATTAACGATATACTTTTTCTTTGAATTACGCATGAACGTGTTATTATCAATTTGCGTTGAATCAGCTTTTGCATAAAAGTTCACCCTTGGGCAATCTCTCGGCAGCAGGTAATTATGAAGCATCACATCACTAATTGCAAAGACAACATTTTCATTAATGCTATTGTAGTGTTGTGGTGAGTGCCTTGTCTCAAATACTTCAATTCCCGGTTCTTCGCTTACGTGATATAATTTCAAGGCTGTTATTTCAATAATTAATGAAATTAGTGGTTAAATTTTTTATATTGTTATTTATCAGGTATGACTTCTCTCGGTTAGTTCTCAAGTTTAATATCGATCAAACTCTTAATTTCATTCAATATCGATTTGTTCCTTACATCTATCCTTATGCCTCTTCCTTCGCCGTAAACCCTGGCTTCTGAAAGCTCTTCTTTGATTTCCTTGCCTACTGTACTTTTCATGATCTCCTCATAAGCTTTTTCTCCGAAAACGAGTGCTGCCTTAAAAAAATTGCTTCTCGGCAGCAGGTAAATTATTACACGTCTTGTGTCTTTGATCCTGAAGCTCCATCCGTATTTCTCACCGGGATAGTTCCACTCATCCTTTGCTCCATTATAAACAGAATGGACATATTCAATGAGCTCATTCCATAGCTCATGTGATTTCCCGAGCGAGTTATCCAGGTCCCGGGCATCAGGCATGGATTTCCTCTCATTGAAAACGCTTATATCTGCCGGCTTAACTTTATTATCCGCAGTTTTTTTCATGTCATATTGAGAATACACATCAATACTAAATTATCAATATAGTATTATTCAAACAATTCAATAATAAATTTGGTTTTTCATCGCTACATTCGGCAGTGCTCAAAAAAATAATTAATACATTTAATTTCTCGCATATTTTAACGATTTTTGTCAATTCAAATTAAAAACAACAAATAAGCTTTAATAATTAAGGGCGAATACCAAACATATGCTGAAATCGCTTTCAAAAATTACGCGTAAAATAACATCTCACTTAAACCGAAATGTTACCAAAGAAAACCAGGGGCATATAATTGCTCTTGGCGGCGGTGGATTTTCGGATCAGCCGGGTAACTTGCTGCTGGATGAATACCTGCTCCTGCAGACGAACAAGGCAAAACCCAGAGTTCTTTTTCTCCCAACGGCAGGCGGCGATCATGAAGATTACATAGCTAAATTCTATAATACATATAAAAAATTCAATTGTATACCAACACATCTCTCGCTTTCAAAAAAAACTATCCCGTTTAATAAGCTCGAAAACATAGTTCTAAGCCAGGATTTGATCTTTGTGGGCGGGGGAAGTCCAAAATTTTTGATGCAGGTTTGGCGCAAAGCCGGACTTGATAAAATAATCAAGAAAGCGTGGAAGCAGGGGATTATTTTGAGCGGTATGTCAGCCGGCGCGATTTGCTGGTATGAAGATGGCTATCAGAATCCAAAAGATAATATTTGGCGCAGAATAAAATGCCTTGGTTTCCTGGAAGGAAGCTTTTGCCCCCATTATGATAAGCGTGGTGAGCTCAGAAGCGCATACAGAAAAATGATCTCTTCAGGTGAAATTGATAGCGGCTATGGTGTGCAGGATGGCGTTGCCCTTCATTACGTTGGCACTGAACTTAAATATGTTGTTTCAAGTATCCCGGACGCTAAGGCATACCATGTGAAGAAAACATCCTTCCGTGTCACGGAAAAAGAAATTAAGCCGGCATATTTAGGCATTCTACATGAATCGCATAAACTGAATTCCAAAAATTCCGAAATAGAAGATGATTCACAAATAGATTCGACTGAAATTGTTAAGAAATACATTTCTCATATTAATGAACATGATATTCCCGGTTTACTTGAAATGACCTCTCAGGATGCGGTGTTTATCGATTCAATGGGAATTAATACTGAAGGTAAGAGTGAAATGAGCAATGCCTGGAATACGCTTCTTACTTTCTTCCCTGATTATACTATCATAGTTAAAGATATTATCAGCACAAACGGAATGGTAGCAGTATTTGGAACTGCTAAAGGGACACTTTCAACTGATGGCAAGATACTGGCGGAAAATAAATTTGAGATCCCTGCATCATGGACTGCAGTTATCAAAGACGGTATGATATCTAAATGGCGTGTATATGCCGATAACCAACCGGTGAGGAAACTGATTGAAAAGTATAAGAAGTAAAAAA
>JBDTNV010000189.1:0-5623 GCA_039933555.1 Ignavibacteria bacterium | reverse complement strand
TATATGGTAGGTAATTTAGATGAAGCATTGGAGAAGGCTAAAACGTTATAACGATGTCAGATAGTTTGATCCATTTAGAAATAGTAACACCAGGCAGAACAGTTTTTGCAGGAGATGTGAAAAGTTTTACCGCCCCGGGCAGTGAAGGAAGTTTCCAGATCCTCCACAACCACGCCCCGTTTATATCAACCATAATTCCAGGTCCGGTTAAATTTACTGCGGCTGATGGCGAAACAAAAAATTTCGTTACATCAGGCGGTACAGTTGAAGTGCATGATAATAAAATTACTATGCTGGCTGAATCTATTATTCCGGTTGAAGAAATTGATATTGCCCAGGCTGAAAAAGAGAAGATAGAATCCGAAAGGATCATAGAATCCAAAGAGCCCGGACTTGATAAAGAGGCGGCAAAACACATTTTACTGACAGCAAAAGCGAAAATAAAAGCAATTTCTGCTTAAAATTGCGCAAAAATGACCCAGTGTATTAATTACACGGTTTTTTTATAGTTGTATTATAACTATATTGTTTTTCTGAAATTAACGGTCTTTAATAATATCAGGGATTTTTTGGCGGGGCCGGTAGCTCAGTGGTAGAGCATCTCCCTTTTAAGGAGAGGGTCGGAGGTTCGAGACCTCCCCGGCTCACAAGTTTTAATAGTAGTTTACACGGGTTTGTATTTGAATATTTTTTAGTATATTTGCATAGATATTTATTCCTGCGCTTTTGCAGGAAGCTTTAACAGGGCGTTGATTTTCGTAGTTTTTAACGCTTGAATTTTATTACTTAGAAAGGAGGAGAAGCCCGAATGCAGAAAGGTAAAGTAAAATGGTTTAACGCTGACAAAGGATTTGGTTTTATTACTGGTAACGATGGAAAGGACGTATTCGTGCATTTCAAGTCAATAATCGGAGATGGATACAGATCACTCGAGGACGGACAGGATGTTGAATATGAGGTTGAGGAAACCGACAAAGGTTTACAGGCAAGAAACGTCTCTAAAGCATAATTATTTGTCTTAGAACACGAGAATAAATGTAACAAACCCGCTTATAGAAATATAAGCGGGTTTTTTTATACCTCATTCCTAATCTACCGCGTATACGTTATTAACTTTATACCTTTAAAGAGTTAATTTTGAGTAGGAATTAATAATTAAAAGGTAGAAAACAACATGAAATCAACTCTTATTTTAACATTAATCGCTTTATTTGCAGTTAGCAGTTTCTCAAATCCCAAGTATGATAAATGGCAAGATGGCTCATTTTTCAGGGGTTACAATATACTTTATGAATCACCAAAAAATCTGCAGGATTTTGTGGATTTTAAAAATTACGGCGGAAATCTATTTCAGATCCAACCCGATGGTTTTTATTCCTGTGATGCGCCATATGGAATATTACAGGCTAATATAGACGGATGCGACATGCTTGTGAATTATTGCAGACAGGTTGGGATCCACTATGTTATCGGAATGCGTTCGGGTCCGGGAGCTTATGATACATTTGATGAGTCACAGGGCACAACCGGCGAATCCAGAGTTTGGAACAATGGAAATACAATTGAACAAACCAAGTACGCAGAGATGCTGGAAATGATAGTGAACCGTTATGCGGGAGATACGTTATTTGTTGGTTTGAATCTTGTAATTGAGCCAAGGCCAAAGGTCAGGGTAATACCTGCCAATACATCAGCAAGCTACAAATTCTTTCTTGAGACTATTTATAACATACATATGGATAGGGTCTATAACTCATGGGTAGCAATTGTAAGACAGGCGGATCCTGAGCTTCCTATAATAATTGAAAGCTTTGCGTATTCTACCCCAGAGTTGTTTCCGGGATATACAATTAATGACCCATTTATTATTTACTCAGCGCACAACTACCAGCCGGTTGAATTCTCGAAAGAGGCAATACCTTTCAATAAAACTTACCCGGGTGTTTACTGGAATATCTCAACACTTTCACAGGTATTATACGATGCGCAGTTTATGCGTGAGACTGTATTTGGCAAGTTAAGGGAATTTCAGGTCGCAACTAACGCGCCTATATTTATAGGTGAGATGGGAATGTATAGACCGCAGACAGGCGGACAGCAGTATTTAGCTGACCAGCTCAATATATTTTCTGACTATGGATGGCATTTTGCCTTATGGGATTGGAGAAGGGGATCGGGATACGACTGGAACATAGAAAAATTCGATGACGAAAATGATATGCACTGGAAAACCGTTCTTGCAAAATTCCATGCTCCTCCTGTGCCAAAGATATTATCACCTGATAATAATGTAATAGTGCCGCAAAGTCCGCTTTTTACGTGGGATTCAATGACAGCATTTACGACATATGATCTTGAAATAAGCCCGGTACACGGAAGCAGGGAAAATGTCTTTATAAAACGTGGTATTATTACCAGTTTTTCATTTGCTGACAGCGTATTGAGAGGCGGCGAATCTTATTCATGGCGCGTCAGGTCGAAAAATCCGGGTGGCAGCCCTGAAAGCTGTTCCGAGTGGTCTGAGCCTAGAGTATTTACTATAGATTCTATGAATTCAGGGAAAAATAAAACAGGTATAGTTTCCAATGAATTTGTACTTGCTCAAAATTTCCCGAATCCGTTCAATCCAACTACTTCTATTAACTACTCAATTAAGACAAACAGTATAGTTAAGCTTACAGTATTTGACCTGCTTGGCAGGGAAGTATCAAGCTTAGTGAATACCACCCAATTTGCAGGAGTGCATTCTGCGGTGTTTAATGCCGGCAATCTGGCAAGCGGAATTTATATTTACAGGCTTGAAGCAAATCCAATTGACGGAACAAACGGCTTTATTGAAATTAAAAAAATGATCTTGATAAAATAACGATTCTGGTTTAACAGATTTACATAAATTAAAAAACCCCTGTTGAGTTAATCAACAGGGGTTTTTTAATAATAAGTTGCTATAATCTTTATTTTACAAGTACCATTTTTCTTATACTTGTAAAATCGGGTGTTTCGAGTTTGTAGAAATAAATACCGCTCGCCAGGTTTCCGGCTGAGAAATCGTAATTATATTTGCCGGGTGCGTATTGACTGTTTATTAATTCTGATACTTCTTTCCCTGTTACATCAAAAATTCTAAGTTTCACAGGACCAGCTTTTGAAATATCGAACCTGATATTAGTATTCGGGTTAAACGGATTCGGGAAGTTCTGATACAAATAGAATGATGACGGAACTTCATTCCCTAAAACACTAATACCAATTACATTATTGATAAGTAAAGTTATATTTCTCTGGTGGACCGGGGTACCATTGGGTCCGGCGCCGTAAATAGCAACTGTATAAGTCCCATTGGTAACATTCCCCGAGGTCTTAACTTTCAGCCTCAGTGAATCAGGATATGTTGTCAAAGAGTCAAGCGGTGTTTCAGAATTGTTATTAACAAAAGACATTGAGATAGTTCCTGTGCCCGGAGCAGGTGAAATACCGGTTGTAAACTTTACAGATCTAGTATAAAGCTTTACTGCAGGTACAGAAACACTGTAATAAGCGCTATCCAGAATGCTGTTTAATGAATCGTTTACCGGTGTTACTTTCATAGCATAATCAGGGAAGTATGCTCCCATTGTTTGGTAGCTGCACCCGCGTGCATCATACCAAACTGCAAAACCTGTAACTGAATTTCCTGTAAAACCATCATAATCTCCGCGGTAACAGTTTTGGTTTGCTGCGCATCCGGGGCATGGATATGTAAATGTTGCATTGGAAATTCTCTGGTTTGTAGCAAATGTAACTCCGCCATCTGTGGAATATGTTGCCCAAACGCCTGTTGTGTAACTTGCGGGGCCCTCGCGTGTATCGTACCACTTAATGTAAAGCCTGCCGGAATTTTTATCGCACCAAATAGCTGGGAACCACTGGTCGCTTAGCTCCGGATTCGCGTTATCATGCACTCTTACCCAGCTTGACCATGTTGCTCCGTAATCTGAAGACCACTGCAGCTTAACATCTGGTTTATTTCCGTCCCCTACAGGGTCGTTGGATGCGTATACAAGGTATAACCTTCCTCTGTATGGCCCATTGCTGTTATCCATAGCTATCATCGGGTATGGCCTCGTTCTTGCATTGTTGATAACCATTCTGGTTGCGCCATTAAGGGTACCTACAAATCCTGCAACAGCCTGTGCGCCGGTTACTGTAAAAGTCTGTCCTCCATCGGTTGAACGCTGGAAAGTATAAACAGCATTTTGCTGCGCACCTGTATTTGTAACATATACAACGCTTCCTCCGTTTGTTGTACCATTTGGTCCAACAGCTATCATTACGCCCGGTAAAGTATTTGAGTTTGAATAAGTAGTTGTCCAGGTTGCGCCTTCATCGGTACTTCTTGCAAAGTTACCCGGTGTTATTGCTGCATAAACATAGTTTGCAAAAGGACCCGTACCTGTTTCTTCTGCTGCTAAGGTATTCCTGTCATTTCCGCTGACTGAAAGCACAGGAGCAGTCCATGAATTACCATTATTTGTAGACATATAAACATATTGTCCTGTAACCCCTGACCCGTAAATCAGCTTACCTGTGCCGGTGTATGCGCTCCACGGGTCACAGCATGTGCCGCCGGGATAAGAAGGATTTACAAGCGTCCAGGTTAATCCGCCGTTTGTGGAGTTTCTCGCATTCTGAGGGCTGTTGTTTACCCCAAGGAATAACCACAACGGGTTATTTGGGTTCTGGGTTACCTGCTGCTCTGCCTGGTCGAGACCAATATTAAAATTATCAAATCCTGAGGCATCTGTAATTATATCAAGGTCGTTATCACTCTGGAACTGGAAATGAGAGTAAAATTCTCTTGTCGGCTGATCGATGTTCGGATTAGTATCATCGAACTTATGCCCGTTGAAATCCTGTGCCTGGAATATCAGAACACCCGCCGTTGCGATAAAACAAAGCAGTAAAATTTTTGTAAAATTTCTCATTCTGTGATTGGTTAATTTATTGGAAAATGTTTAATATCATTAACAGAATATAATGATTTTTAAAAAATAAAAAAAGCCGACTGTTTGTACAATCGGCTTTGATGATCAACAAAAAAATCTTATTTTACAAGCATCATTTTTCTTATACTTGTAAATTCAGGTGTTTCAAGTTTATAGAAGTAAATGCCGGTTGCAAGATTTTCCGCATTGAAATCAAATGAATATTCACCTGCTGCATAATTAGCATTTACAATTTCTGCAACCTGTTTTCCTTCTATATCATAAACAGCTAATTTAACATTACCTGACTTAGAAAGATCAAACCTGATCTTTGTAGCCGGGTTAAACGGATTAGGATAATTCTGATATAAAAAGAACTTCTCAGGAATAGTAGTCGTATTATTGTTAATTGCAACTGCGCCTATATTTATAGAAAGAGTCCTGGTATGAACAGGTGTGCCGTTTGGCCCGTTACCCTGTATCAGTACGTTATAAATAGCTGAGGGAACACCACCTGCAGTTTTAACCCTTAATCTCAATGAATCTGGGAAGGTAGTTAACAAATTCTGTGTTGCAGGAGTTGTTCTGTTTAATAAAGATAAAGTTAAAGTACCTGTTCCCGGTGGATTCGTAACAGTCGCTGTAAATAAAGCTGTATC
>JBDTNV010000188.1:0-5698 GCA_039933555.1 Ignavibacteria bacterium | reverse complement strand
TAGAATTATTTATATGCTTGAAGGCAGGATATATTTTGATAACACAAAAGAAGAGTTATACAAGCTCTCAGGGAAAGAGAACCTGAATAAGGCAATTGCTCATTTGATAGAAGAAACAGAAAGTCCAGGAAAGTAATGACTACACTTAAGATATTAAAATATGTTTTGTATGATGTACTAAGAAGCAAGATGATAATAGTATATACAATTCTGCTGTTTATGATATCCTTTGGAATAATTTATACGGGTAAGGATGTATCGAAGGCTGTGATAAGTCTATTGAACATAGTATTGCTTGTTGTACCGCTTGTGAGCATAATTTTTGGAACGATACATTTTTATAATTCAAAGGAATTCATGGAAATGCTGCTTGCAATGCCTGTTAAGCGGAAAAATATTTTCTGGGCTGAATATACAGGGCTCTCGCTGGCGTTATCATTGGGTTTTGCAATCGGCACAGGTCTGCCGCTTATGATATACGGCGGTGCAGCAGGATCTTTTTACCTGATACTAAGCGGCGTGCTGCTTACCTTTATATTTTCATCACTGGCATTCCTTGCATCAGTGTTAAATAAGGATAAATCAAAGGGAATTGGCCTGGCGCTTGTGATATGGTTCTACATGTCTGTAATTTTTGATGCAATTGTACTTGTATTATATTTTCTCTTCAGCAATTACCCGCTTGAAAAGGCAACGATAATTGTATCGGCATTGAATCCTGTTGATCTTGCAAGGATACTTATACTTTTAAAGCTTGATGTAAGCGCACTTATGGGTTATACCGGGGCAACATTGCAGCACTTTTTCGGCTCTGCGTTTGGTATGCTGTTTTCTATCGGATTTTTAATGTTATGGGCGGTCGTTCCAACATTACTGGCGTTGAGGGTTTTCAACAGAAAGAACTTTTGAAAATTAAGTGAAGCTTCCGTATTACTTTCTTTCTTTATACTTAATTTCTTTAAACTTTACAATTACTTCTGTCCCGGCATGATTATTAAAAATGGCTTCGCCGTCAAGCTGTTCAGCAAGGCTGGTTATTAAGGTTGTACCAAGTGAGCTCGTTTTTTCAGGCGAAAATTCTGCGGGGAGCCCGACGCCGTTATCTTTTATATGCAATTCATAATTTCTTTTTCCTTCTGCTTCAGGAAACTCATTTATATAAATTTCAATCCAGCCGCTGATATTAACGGGGAATGCGTGTTTAAGTGAATTTGAAACGGCCTCGTTAAGAATAAGTCCAAGCGGAATGATCGTATCAAGACCGAATTCTATTGAATGAATTTCGCAGTTAAATTTGACCCTTTCTGTCGATACTCCGTATGAGGAGTAAATGTTTTTTACCAGCATATAGATATATTCTTTGAGTGGGGTCTTTGTGATGTTCCGGCTCTTATAAAGGTTTTCGTGAACCAGCGTCATAGCCTTTACCCGGTTGCGGCTGGAGTTTATCGCTGCTATTGCTTCCGGGCTTTTATACTGCTCTATCTGCATATTCAAAAGGCTTGAAATAACCTGGAGATTGTTCTTCACCCTGTGATGAATTTCTTTCAGCATTATTTCTTTTTCTTCAAGCGAGTCTTTGATCTCCTTATCCTGTTTCTTCTTTTCTGTTATATCCTGCTTTATTGCAATGAAGTGTGTAATATTGCCATAACTGTCTGCAATTGGCCCAATTGATGCAGCTTCCCAATAAAGCTCTCCAGTTTTTTTCAGGTTAAGGAACTCACCATGCCAGGTTTCACCCTTATCAAGGGTCTTCCACAGATCTTCATACACTTCCGGGTTTGTTTGTCCTGATTTAAGGATACTTGGATTTTTCCCGGCAACTTCTTCAAAAGAGTATCCGGTAAGCTCGCTGAAATACGGGTTAACATATTCAATTTCATATTTGTTGTTTGTGATCACTATGCTGTTAGGACTGTTTTCAATTCCTTTTGCAAATTTTCTTATTTGCTGAAAGGCAATTTCCTTTTCGGCAAGCTCGTCCTGTAATTTTCCGTAGAGCCTTGCTCTTTGGATTGCTGAGGAAAAAATGAATGCAAACGGTTCAAGCTTGTGAAGGTCCTCTTCGGTATAAAAATCTGTTTTATAGCTTTGAACATGAAGTACCCCAATCACTTTGTTTTCATGTTTTAAAGGAATCATAATTGTAGCCCGTGATACGTTTTCAACTGTTTCATCCTTTGTGCAAACATCGCCATCAGTATCCACAAAATAGTCGTTTTCTGAATGCTTCATACATTCTTCAAGATCACTTATTATCAATGCTTTTCCTGATTTAATGGTCATTGTCTGCGGACCTTTGCCATCAGGCTTTAACTGCATTAACGGGATTTTTGAAGCATCAACATCCACACCATTTACCCTTAATGCATCGTACTTAATATATTTTCCGTCATCTGTAACAATAGATACCACAATGCCGGTTACGCTCAGTATTTTTTCTATAAAACCAAAGCATTTTTTATAAAGCTCACCCGGATCTAAAGTATTATTTGCAGCTAAGCTTGCCTCATAAAGCAGCCTTAAATATTCCTGGCTCTTTTTTAGTCCATCCTGATACTTGTTTTGCAGGGTTATATCTTCATTGTATGAAAGGATTGCCTGGACCTCACCCGCCTTGTTTTTTACGGGGCGCGAATAGATACGGATCGCAATTTCACTTCCGTCTTTCCTCTTTCGTAAATACTCCTTACCGTTAATATATTTTTTTGAAAGATTTAATTCGATATTTTCCCGGAGTTCATTAATTCTTTCATTTGGAATTATCGGAAGGGTCTTGCCAATTACTTCGGCTGCTTTCCAGCCGAAAATTTCCTCAGAGGCCTTATTCCATATACTTATTATTTTTCCATTTTTATCTAAGTCAAATATGCTAATTGGCGATGCCTCAATGATTGCCTTCAGGTAATCTGATTTTTTAGTAAGCTCATCCTGTGTAGTCTTCAGGTCTGTAATATCTATTGAGCTGCCAAGAATCTGCACGGGGATACCGTTTTCATCCCGTTTTAATACACAGTCATGGCTTTTAAACCAGCAGTAATATCCCTGTTTATGCAGCATCCTGTATTCAAATTCCGCAACTTCTTCATCCTTAAGGGAGAATATTTTATCGGTAACATACCGGCGGAATAAGTGCATATCTTCAGGATGCATAGTTTCAGCTATTAAATTCCCGCCTAGAGCCATTACCTCTTCCGGTGAATAGCCAAGCGCATTCATTAGGGCTTTGTTGTTATATATATGTTTTTGTGATTTAATATCAAATATGTAAACCACAACATTGCTTGAATTTACAAGATGGCTGTTGAATTTTTCTGATTCTTCAAGCTTAATTATGCTCCTGGTGGTTTCTGTCTCATCTGATATCAATGTAATGACAGAAATTATGCTGCCTGCGGGGTCAAATTCCGGCATCATGTTGTACGAAAGATATTTATTTCCGCTGGCCAGCCTCCCTTTGAAATGTTCACCTGAACCAATGACATAGTTATTATTTTTTCTTACCATTGCCGCAATTTCGGGATCTTTGTAAACTTCCTCCGGTGTTAAGCCTGTAATATCAGTCTTTCCATCCTGCTTAATAAGGTCTTTTAGTATATTTCTTGCTGCGGAATTCAGGTATTCGTATCTGCACTCCTTATCATGCCGTATTACAGCAAAATCGATATTTTCAGTTAAGGTCCGGTATTTTTCTTCGCTAAGGGAAACTTCTCTATTTGTAATATCAAGCGAGGTAAAATATTTTTTAAGAAGAAAATACAACAGCAAAGAGGTTATAACAACAAATATTATTCCCTTACCTGTTTCAAGAAAAAATTCCGCAGGGTTATTGTTGTACTGAATTTTTACAATTATATTTGAAACGGTTATCCACAGAAATCCAATCACAAAATAGTACATGCTTATCCGGAATGCCTGGTTGGAATGGTCCGGCTTTTTTTTGCTCCCGTATAATTTATCCATATGAAATGCAGTAAAAGTTATATATGCTGCTGCGGAATGCTGAATTCCGTTATGCAAATTAATAATTAACGTACTTAGCCCAAATGATACTCATCATAAAAGAACATGATTTTTATCCTCGTGTTTTCGATGAATCATTGGAATCGGGTTTACCTAATATTTATTTCCACACAAAAACGTAAGGTATGATTAAATTGTTTAGTTAATAGCAGGGGAATGAATTGTTTCGTATTTTTGTAATGATAAACCCCTCCCGACTGCTAAAGCAGTCAGCCCTCCCCAAAGGAGAGGGCTGCATAAACTTATTTAGGGGTTTTAAAATTCAAAATACATCTATGAAAACTTCTAAATACTTAATAGCGGCATTAACATTTTTCTTTTCGGTTTCGTTATACTCGCAATCAGAAATTGATACTTTGTGGAACGGGGCAATTGATATAATGGGAACAAAGCTTGGAATCGGCGTTAAGTTCATTACAACCGGTAAAGATGTGAGGGCAGTTATGGATATCCCTGAGCAAAGCGCGATGGGGCTCGAGCTCAACAAGGTTTCATTTAAGAATCCCAAAGTACATTTCGAGCTTCCCGCATCCAACGGAACGGCTATATTTGAAGGACTGTATTACCTGGATTCCATTGGCGGCACATTTTCACAATCAGGCATAACAGGTAGATTTAACCTGGTAAGAGGTGAGTTAAAAATTGAACAGACGGTTACTGATCCATCAACTTTACCTTACAATTCCGAAGAGATAACATTTTTTAATGACGGTAATACTTTTGCCGGTACCATAACTTACCCAAAAGATGAAGGTAAGAAATTTTCCGCAGTTGTCATGATAACTGGCTCGGGAGCACAGAACAGAGATGAGGAAATTTACGGCTTTAAGATATTCGGCATTATAGCAGACCATTTAACCAAGAACGGAATAGCCGTGTTAAGATATGACGATAGAGGCGTTGGCGGCTCCAAAGGCAAAACCGTGAATGAATCCACGACCGCTGATTTTGCGGGTGATGTAATTGCCGCAGTAGAGTATCTTAAGACAAAGGATTACATTCAGCCCTCTGCAATTGGTCTTTTTGGACACAGTGAAGGCGGAATTGTAGCGCCGCTTGTAGCAACTAAAACAAATATTGCATTTTTGATATTAATGGCAGGCACAGGAGTTAAGGGAATTGATATTATTAAAGAGCAGTCAAAACTGATAATGAAGGCTGATAACGCAACAGATGATGAGATCAGCGGTTATATTGTGATGCTAAATCTCATTTATGAAACGCTGGTTAAAGACGGCAATATAAAAGAGCTTGAAAAACAGCTTGAAAAGAATGTTGAAGACAGCTTTGAAAAAATGTCAACAGAAGAGAAAGCCGCAATAAAAAACAAAGAGGAATATGTAAAGCAGACTGTGGATGGCACGATAAAGCAATTCAGCAGTAAATGGATGAGGTATTTCCTCAGTTATGACCCCTCTTATGCTCTGGAAAAAACTACATGTCCTGTACTTTTATTATTTGGCGGTAAGGATCTGCAGGTTCCCGTAACACAAAACCAAAAGCCAATGGAAGATGCCCTGAAAAAAGCCGGTAACCAGGATTATGTTGTTAAAATTTTCCCGGATGCGAACCATTTGTTCCAGGAAGCTGGTACAGGGAGTCCGGGGGAATACCCGCAATTGCCAAAAGCATTTGTACCGGGCTTTCTTGAAGAAATTACACAATGGATAAA
>JBDTNV010000187.1:0-5699 GCA_039933555.1 Ignavibacteria bacterium | reverse complement strand
CCGTTGGGATTTATATTTAAACCAAATGTCAAAGGAAGGTATTCATCCCTGCTGTTTACTTCTGTGTTAAGTCCAACTCTATCACTTATAGTAACATTGATTGCGCCGAATTTTGGATTTTTGTAATTAACCGAGAGCCAGTTCAGTTCAAAATCATAATTTACATCGGTCTTTTCACCCGGCAGAATTGTATTCCTGAATGTGAATACTTCATTTATGTTCGTGAAAAGATTAACAAAACTGTTTCTATCTATTGAAAGATATCTTAAATAATTATTGTAGAAAGTAATTGATGAATCAGAACCATAACCGCCGCCTGCTGAAAACAGGGAAAACTCCCAGTGAGGATTGAATGACTTTTTACTTTTAATGTTTTTATTCTTCAAACTAACCGGCATTGAGTAATCAAAATTAGCCGGATTAATACCAAAGGCGTCATTTCCTACAGAAGAAACCAGGTTAGAAAATGCCATGCCAGAAGAGCGGGCGCTGGATCTATCACCGGAATAAATATTAAAGCAAAAAATCACGATACACGTTAGAAACAAACAGGACTTTTTAGCCAAATTATATATTTTTGTTTTTCAATACATTAACATAGCAAAATATGTCAATATAATCAATTTTTTAATATAGCCTAAATCCGTGAGTTTAATTTCTGCAAAAATTTATGAATAATAACTAAATTTCCTAATTTTTATATTAGCGGAACCAAATTCACATAAACCACATATATTGCAGGAATTTAATCAAGAAGGAAACAATGATAACCAAAAGCCCGCAGGAAGCTTTCTGAAAGGACTTAACCCTTTTGCATATGTGCTGATAGTGCTGGCTATAATATTCTTTTTGTACCAGTTTGTTGGCGGGTTGCTTGCAATTACCGCCGGTGACCTCAGCATGGATAACCCAAACGTTAAGATGACGAGAATTATACTCTCATTCGGGCAGTTTATGTTCATTTTAGCCCCTACTATATTTTTCGCAAGGCTGCAATCAAGCGACTTAAGATCAGTTTTCAGATTAAACAGGCCCAAACCTATTCTTGTACTTCTGTCCGTGCTGGGAATTGTTATGATCCAGCCGTTTCTGCAGGGGTATATGTACTTCCAGGAGCTTTTAATAAACAGTATTCCTTTTGTAAGGGATACCTTAAAGCCTGTTCAGGATGTATTCAATTCTTTTGAAACCGGAACAATGAAAATAGTTCAGGCACACTCAATGTTTGAGTTTATTGTTGTGATATTTGTTATTTGTGTTACACCCGCAATTTGTGAGGAAGCTCTCTTCCGCGGGTTTTCATTGAGTAACCTTTCTAAGATCTCGAGGCCCGCTAAGGCAATTTTCACCACCGGATTCCTTTTTGCTTTCTATCACTTTCAGCCGTTCAATCTTATCCCATTGGTAATACTGGGGTGCTACCTGGGATTTATCGTCTATTATTCAAATTCAATTTTTGTCGGCGTAATATGTCACTTTCTTAATAATTTCTTCGCGTCTTACTTTTTATACGTTTACGGAAAAGAGGATTTTGAAACTCCGCATGTTGCCGGAAGTGAACTTACCGATACCCTGGTTGCGCTGATAGTTTCTATCCTGATATTTTCAAGCATCATTTTCTTTTACTATAGGCTTAGAGTAAAAAATGAAACGGGTGATGAGCCAAAAGGTGAGATAGTATGAATAATACAATAGTAAGGGTAATTGTTGCGGTCATTGGTATTCCGCTTATAATAATTTCTGCTGTTGCCGGCAATACATTTTTTCTGGTGTTCTGCAGTATACTTGCCATCTTTTGTATGAATGAATTTTACAATCTGTTTGAATCACCCTCCAAACCGCCATCACCTTACACAAAATGGCTTGGGGGATTTTCCCTTCATAAGTTTGTATTCCTGCTTGTTAGCACACTTATTGTTGTAAGCTTTTATTTTGAGCATTTCAATTTTGTTTTGATATTGTATTTTCTGATGTTTATCTTCCTGATAGTTGTTGAGGTGTTTAAGGAAGAGAAACATTTTGAAGCAATAAGTACGTGGCTGCTTTCAGTAGTGTATATTTCAACTCCGTTTGGATTGCTTAGTTTAATGGATTCAACTAAAATGCTGGGAGTTTACGGCGCAAATTACGCAATTATATGCCTTGTAATGGTTTGGGTAAGCGATACTTTTGCATTCTTTGGGGGTAAACTATTTGGGAAGCATAAACTTGCCGAGAGGATAAGTCCGAAGAAAACATGGGAAGGCTCAATATTCGGTTTCTTATTTACAATTGTTGCCGGAATTGTTATCTGGAAGTTTTTCTATCCTCAATTTTCAATGATGCATTGGGTTTTAGTTGCAGTCATAGTAGGTATTTTTGCGCAATTAGGCGATCTGTTTGAATCAAACCTAAAACGCAGTGTTAAGGTTAAGGATTCATCTAATCTGATACCGGGTCACGGTGGCGCGCTGGATAGGTTTGATAGTATTTTATTCGCTGTGCCCGCGCTGTATATATTTTTATACCTTCTAAGTATTTTCTAGCAGTACTTTTCAATGGCAGTATCTTAGGAAAATCTTCTCAATTTATAAAATCCTTTTAATTCACTATTTTAGTAAATAAATCTCAATAAATTTGCATCTATTACTCAGAAATTGCCACGTTATTTCACCCGCTGAAAATATTAACGGCAGGTTTGATATATTAATTGTTAACGGTGTGATAAACCATATGGGTGTTATTTGGCAGCACGTGAGGGAAGTAATACAATATGACCTGGCAGGTAAAATAATTGTCCCCGGGTTTTTTGATATGCATGTCCATTTCCGCGAACCGGGTCAGACACACAAGGAAGATATAGAAACCGGCCTGCTTGCAGCTGCTTACGGCGGCTTTACCGGTGTTATGACAATGCCAAATACAAATCCGCCTGTTGATAATACTGATGTATTGCTTGGAAATAAAAAAAGAGCAGCGGGAAACATTGTCGATATGTACCAGTCAGCCTGCGCTACTGTTGGCAGAAAAGGTGAAGCTTTGGCGGATATTGATGCATTGATAAATGCAGGGGCTTTGGCTGTCACTGATGACGGGAGCCCGATTGCTGATGATAATTTAATGAAGGAAGTTCTTAAACGCACAGCGCCATTTGGGAAACCGGTTGTTCAGCACTGTGAAATTATGAGTATAACTGATGGCGGTATTATCAATGAAGGCGAAGTATCAAAAAAGCTTGGTGTAAAAGGAATCCCAAATTCATCGGAATATAAAATTATTGAACGAGATATTGCCTTAACAAAGCAGGTTAAAGATTCACATTACCACATTCAGCACATCAGCACAAAAGAAGCTGTTGAAATGGTGAGAAAAGCGAAGGCAGAAAAAGCAAATGTTACAGCAGAGGCTTGTCCCCATCATTTTATTTTGAACGATGAAGCAATATTAAAATACGGCACAAATGCAAAGATGAATCCGCCTTTACGTACCCAGGGGGATGTTGATGCTGTCATAGAAGGCTTAAAAGACGGAACGATCAGTGTTATTTGCACTGACCATGCGCCGCATACGGCAGATGAAAAATCTCAGCCTATTGATAAGGCACCTTTTGGTATAGTCGGGCTTGAAACGGCAATAGGCTTAACTTATACTTACCTTGTAGATAAGGGTATTATATCGCTTGAAGAAATGATAAATAAAATGTCAGTAAATCCGCGTAGGTTGCTTGGGTTAAGAGATATAAGTATGACTGTGGGCCAAATGGCAAATATGACAATTCTGGATGTGAATAAGTCATGGAAGGTTAATTCCTCAGTGTTTCATTCAAAAAGTAAAAACACACCGTTTGACGGTTTGGAATTAAAATGCAAGCCTGTTGGAATAGTAAACAACCTTCAGCATTTAATTAATATATAGTAGAATAAATGTCGTCAATTAAAGTAAAAGATTCCGCAGAACAAATAGAAGTGATGAATGTATTTTGTGTTGGCAAGAATTATGTTGACCATATAAACGAAATGAATGTATCGGGAATTGCAAATGAAATTCCCGAAACCCCAGTTATTTTTTTGAAACCATCAACAGCCATTGAAACAGTTGGCGATGTGGTAAAGGTACCGGTTCTAAACGGTAAGCCGATATCAAACAACCTGCAGAATGAAGTTGAGCTGGTAATTGTGATCGGTATGGATGGTGATGATATTCCGGAAGAAAAGGCTCTGGAATATATTTATGGTTACGCTGTTGGAATTGATTTCACACTGCGTGACCTGCAGAATGAAATGAAGAAAACGGGCAAACCATGGGCTGTTGCAAAAGGATTTAAGACTTCCTCGCCTGTATCAGAAATTGTAAAGATTGAAAATATTAAAAATGTTCAGGATCTCAGTATTAAGCTTTCCGTCAACGGTGAAGAAAAACAATCAGCAAATACAAAGCTGATGATATTCAGTGTAAAGTTCATTGTCCATTACTTATCATCAATATTCGGGTTAAGAAAAGGCGATATAATCTTTACAGGCACTCCTGCCGGTGTTACACAGCTTAAAACCGGATATAAGGTATCGGCAGAAATTCAGGATATTGGGAACCTTAATGTTACTATTGGGTGAAAATAAGAGAAATTATAATTTCATCATATTAAAAAGAAAATTAAATTATCTTTGGATAATTCCGGGGATTACGTGGATTCCAAACATTGATCAACTGAACACAAGTAACGGAAAAATAGATAATTGAGCGCTAAGATAATATCAATATGCCTGCCAAAAGGCGGCGTAGGTAAAACCACCACTGCGGTAAACCTCGCGGCCTCACTTGCTGTGGCAGAAAAAAAGACTCTTTTGATTGACGCAGACCCATTCGGCGCATCGGCAATGTCACTTGGTTTTACTCAGGAGCGCGTTAAGGCGGGTATCGCAGAAGTATTCAGCTTTACTCATTCACTTGAGCATGCCATACACAAAACTGAGCTGGATTACCTGGATTTTGTGCCATCCAATGTAAACACTATCCAGCGTGATGAGCGTTTTACAAAGATCTCTGAAAACAGGGTAGTACTTAAAAATGCGCTCAGAACTGCAGCACAGCATTATGAATATATTATTATCGATTGCCCACCGATCATGAGGGGAATTGTTGCAAATGCGTTGACAGCATCAACATCTGTTATGATGCCGGTAAGGAGCGGTCATTTTTCACTTGAGGCAATATCAAGGCTTTTTAAGTATGTGGAGTATATAAAAGAAATTGCCAATCCGACTTTGTACATTGAAGGAATCGTAATGACGATGTTTGAATCAAATACTAAAGTAACTGAAATATCCGAGCGTGAACTGAAACTGAGATATAATAAGTATCTCTTTAAGACCTATATACCAAGGAACAATATGGTAACCGAATCGACTTTCTACGGTAAACCGGCAATTTTATATAATGTAAATGCGAATGTATCTATGGCATATCTGGAGCTTGCCTATGAGCTGATAAATAAATATGCACTGCCTGAGGAAAAGAAAGGATAATGATTTTTTGAAAGAGCTTCCAAAGACATACGAACCCAATGAGATTGAATTAAGGCTTATTGATTTCTGGAATAAGAATAAATTCTATGCGCCAGGTGAGGATTCCCCAAAGCCAAAGTATTCAATCGTTATTCCGCCGCCAAATGTAACAGGTAACCTGCACATTGGCCATATGCTGAATAATACGATACAGGATGT
>JBDTNV010000186.1:0-5701 GCA_039933555.1 Ignavibacteria bacterium | reverse complement strand
ACGAAGAAAATAGATAAGAAAATTACTTATCATGATTCATGTTACCTTGGCAGGTATAATGATATCTATGAAGAGCCGCGTGAGCTGATAAAAAAGGTGAACAATGGTGAAATGGCTGAGATGAAACGCTCAAAAGACCGCGGTTTATGCTGCGGCGCAGGCGGCGGAAGGATGTGGATGGAAGAAAAGATTGGCAAGAAAGTGAATATTGAAAGAACCGAAGAAGCGCTGGAGACTAATCCTGATGTAATTTCAACTGCCTGCCCGTTCTGTATGACTATGTTAACAGATGGCGTCAAGGAAAAAGGGAGAGCAGAAGATGTAAAAGTAAAAGATTTTGCAGAATTGGTATTGGAATCAAGCAAATAATAAAGATTAACATGAGTGAAGACACAATAAATAAAATCAGGAAATTCTTTGAAGATAAACCAGTCATAAAGGCTTATCTGTTCGGCTCATTTGCAAGAAATGAACAGGATGATAAAAGTGATATAGATATACTTGTTGAACTTGATCATTCAAAACCTGTTGGAATAAAATTTTTTTCAATGCAGGTTGAGCTGGAAGAATTACTTCATACTAAAGTAGATTTAATATCTGCTAATGGGGTCTCAGAATTAATCCAGCTCTTTATTGAGAAGGACAAACAACTGATCTATGAAAAAACCGCTTGATGATTTAGTTAGATTGGAGCATATCATTCGATCCATTGATAAGATTGAAAGATATGTTGACAATTTAAGTTATGATGATTTTTACAAAAGCGATATACATAAATCTGCTGTTACAAATGAACTTATGATAATAGGAGAGGCCGTTTCTAGACTATCGGAAACTATCAAAGATGATTTTTCAGAAACTGAATGGAAAGGTATCAAAAACTTAAGAAATTTAGTTGTTCATGAATATTTCGCTATTGATTATTCTGTTATTTGGGAATTACTCAAATACAATTTAACAGATTTGAAAAAAGAAATTCAAGGAATTTTAGGCAAAATTAAATAATAATAAACAGGGAGATAAAATGTCTTATTTTTTCACATCGGAATCAGTCAGCGAAGGACATCCGGATAAAGTCTGCGACCAGATCTCAGACGCAATATTAGATGATATATTGGCTCACGATAAAACAGCACGTGTAGCCTGCGAAACTTTCTGCGCAACAGGGCTTGTACTTGTAGGTGGTGAGATAACAACATCACACTATGTTGATATACAGAAGGTTGTCAGAAGCGTTGTAAAAGATATCGGTTATACAAAAGGAGATTACAGGTTTGATTTCCATTCAATAAATGTAATGTCAGCTATAAACAAACAATCACCTGATATCGCCATGGGTGTTGATACAGGCGGCGCCGGTGACCAGGGAATGATGTTCGGTTACGCGACAAACGAAACCCCTGAATATATGCCGATGGCTTTGGTGTATGCTCACAAGCTGGTTAAGAAACTGGCTGATATAAGAAAGCGTAATTTGAAACTTATGCCGTATTTAAGGCCCGATGCTAAATCACAGGTTACAATTGAGTACAGTGATGATAATAAGCCATTAAGGGTTGATACAGTGGTAATTTCAACTCAGCATGACCCAGATGTAACACAAGCGAAGATAAGAGCTGATGTGATAAAAAATGTTATCAAAAAAGTTATCCCGTCAAGATTGCTTGATAAGAAGACGATATTCCATGTTAATCCGACAGGAAGATTCGAGATCGGCGGGCCGCATGGTGATACTGGCTTAACCGGAAGAAAGATCATTGTTGATACATACGGTGGAAAAGCTCCCCACGGCGGCGGCGCGTTTTCAGGCAAAGATCCTTCAAAGGTCGATAGAAGCGCAGCATATGCAGCAAGACATCTTGCAAAAAACATTGTAGCGGCTAAGATAGCCTCTGAATGTATGATACAGCTTTCATATGCAATTGGTGTTGCTCAGCCGGTTTCTATTTATGTTGATACTAACGGTACAGGTAAAATTGCGGATAATAAAATTGCTGCTTTCATTAAGAAAAATGTTAACCTTACACCAAAAGGCATAATGGAAAGATTAAATCTCAGAAGGCCAATCTACAGGAAAACTGCCGCTTATGGCCACTTTGGAAGAAATGACAAGGATTTTACCTGGGAAAAGCTTGACTTGGTTAGCTTATTCAAAAAAATAAAATAATGTATTAAGGAAAAATTTATGAAGGATTTTCTTTTCGGTTTTACATACCCGTTTAGAAGCCTGAAGTTCTTTTTTTCGCATTCAGTTTTAATAAAATATTCCATCGCTCCCATGCTGATCAATTTAGTGATCTATGGGAGCGTTTTTATTTTATCTTATTACTGGCTTATGGGCTCGCTTGATAAATGGCTTGGCATTGAAAACTCCGAAGCCGGTTTCTGGCTCAAATTCCTTCACACGGCACTGTTCATTATTGGTTTTTTGCTTTTACTCTTTGTATGCTATCTCATCTTTACGATTCTGGGTAATATCATTACAGCCCCGTTCAATGAGGAAATATCCCAGCGGGTGGAAGAAATTGTGACTAATGGCAATAAACCCGGTAAAATGGGTTTTTGGGAAGATGCCTACATAAGTATCAAAGGTGAAGTTCAGAAACTGTTGTTTTATCTGGTAATTCTTTTATTCATTTTCCTGCTTAATGTAATTCCAGTGGCAGGCTCAATACTATCTACAATAATCGGAATAATTTTTTCATGTTTCTACAATGCACTGGATTTCCTCGACTACCCTATGACGAGAAAGAAAATGAGGTTTCGTGATAAATTAAGAATAACACGTAAAGGGAAATTGATTACTTATGGTTTTGGTTTTGCATCATTTTTACTGATGTTTTTGCCGGTTGTAAATGTTTTTATGAAGCCTATCCTAGTAGCTGCCGGAACCGCTCTGTTTTACGAGAAAGGCTACAGCAGCCAGGAATTATTCAAAAATTCTTAGTTCTTTGTTGTACTGCTATCCTTAACGCCATCCATAGTTACGACTATATATCCTACCATATTGCTTCTGTCCAAATCGTTATAAGCAAAATTCAGTTTGAGATTTTTGCCGGTTAATACTCCTGATTCCGGGTCAACATCATATGTGCTGCCCGCTGCACTTTTTGAGGTTTGTTTATCTATTAGAATGGAATCTCCCTGCACCTTGCCTGTTACTCCGTTGAGTGTCTTGTTTATATTATCTATAATTACCGCGCTATCACCGCTGGGTCTTATTGTGAGCACATATTCAAGTGAGCCGCTGCCAAGCTCTGACTTGCTGCTTCCCCAAACATCCTTAACCTGGTACGTCCCGATAAATTTGGCATTTGGTTTCACTACCTCTTTTTTACCGCAGCCGCCAACAACAAATGCGCAAATTAACAGAAAAGTAAGTAAATAGGTCTTTATCATTTATTTTGTATTAGATTATTAAAATTTGAACAAATATAACCCGTTTTAAATACAATTTTCAAAGAATTTTTTCTTATTAAGATTATAGATATATTGCAATAACTTAAGACAATATTGTGTTTTGCGGCATATTATTGTAATTATTGGCTAATTATTGTAAGAAAAGATTAAAGAAATTGATGAAAAATAGCTCACTAATATCAATTATAAATTCATTAAGCAGAAATGAACTAAAAAGTTTACGAAATTTCCTTAATTCCCCTTATTTCAACCAAAATGAAAATGTTATTAAGCTTTTCGAGTACCTTATTTTAATAGATAAGAAGGATATAGAAAGTATTACAAATAAGTGCCTTCATGAATATGTATTTAAAAAGCAAAAGTTCTTAAATGAAAACATTAAGACAATAATCTATCTACTCACAAGGCTGTGTGAGAATTTCATTGTCATAAATTCATTTGAAAAGGAAGAGACAGAATTCAACAAACGCCTCCTTAGCGAGCTTAATAAAAAGGGGCTGGATAAGCAATTCGAAAAGTGCCTCAAAAAAACGACTAAAGGTATGCCGGGAGAAACCAGAATTGAGCTGAATTCAATTTACAGGCAGGCGGAATTTGAAAGGGAAGTAATTGAATACCATACAAAAAGGAATAACGAAAGCGAAATGTTTCTGCATGAGCAGAAATTAAGCGCACATCTCATTGCGGCATTTTTAGTTGACATGTTCAAACAGTACAATATTTTCTGGCGGACCGGATACCTTGATAATGTAAAAGTACAGGAATTTACGTCCGCTATGCTGAGGTCAGTTGATCTTAACGGGCTCTTCAGGATATTTGAAGAAAACGATTATGTATACAAAAATTTACTTCGGCCTTATTATGATATATACCGCCTTTTAAACGATGATGAGAATAAATCAGATGTACTCAGTCTAAAAGAAAGTATTATAAATAATCCGGATATTTCTGACAATGAAAAATTTATACTTTCGACTATTCTGGTAAATACCCTTTATTACAAAAACCTGAAAAGCGGTAACCGGTTTTCGCGGGAATTATTTGAAGCATTCAAGCTTTTACTGATATTGTATAAATATTCAGGTGAACTGCATTTACGATATACTATATTCAGTAATGTGCTGCGTTTGGGCTTGCAGCTGGGAGAGTTTGAATGGACTGAAAATTTTATTAAGAATTCATATGTGCTGCTGGAACCATCTGTAAAAGAGAACATGTTCTATTACAGCAGCGCGTTCTTCTCATTCGCGAAAAATGATTTTGATAAATGCCTGGAATATGAATCGAAGATAAACTTTGATACTTTTCAGCAAAGATATTACCTCCGGGACCTAAGACTTTGCTCGCTATACGAATTAGGGAAGTTTGAAACAGCATTAAATCTAATAGATTCCTACAAGCATTTTATAAAGAAAGATACCAGCTATACCCCAAAGATGAAGCAAGGATATATGCTTTTTTTAGGTTTCATAAATGACCTTATCAGGTTAAAACTCGGCATTTCAAGGAAAAACCTAATTGATGTAAACGAAAAGCTTAAAAGCTCCCTTCCAATGCGTAAGGATTGGCTTTTGAAAAAATTTGATGAGCTGTAAAAATGTAAACTATTCCATAAATAGTGTAAATTCTGGGATAATTTATATTAATAGTTTTTTTTATCTTTGTTTATAATCGATCATTTCTAACCAAAATTCTCCAATTTTAATGCAAGAACCCGAAGTAAATTTAGCGCTCGCCAAAACATTTGGTTTAACAGAAGAAGAATATAACAGGATACTCAAGATATTAGGCAGAAAACCAAGCTATACTGAGCTTGGTGTTTATTCCGTAATGTGGTCGGAACATTGCTCATATAAGAACTCAATACTCGAAATTAAAAAGCTCCCCCGCTCAGGCGGAAGGCTGCTTGTTTCGGCAGGCGAAGAAAACGCGGGACTTGTTGATATTGGTGACGGGCTAGCCGTAGCTTTTAAAATTGAATCTCACAACCATCCTTCAGCTGTTGAGCCGTATCAGGGTGCAGCAACAGGCGTTGGTGGAATTCTAAGGGATATTTTTACAATGGGAGCAAGACCCATTGCCGCGCTGAATTCATTAAGATTTGGAAATATCACGACCCCCCCTAATCCCCCCCTTAGTAAGGGGGGGACGGCTAATCTATCGAATAGTGGGGTGGAAAGAACTAAATACCTCTTCAAAAATGTTGTAAAAGGTATTGGTGATTACGGAAATTGTTTTGGTGTTCCTACCGTTGGCGGTGAAATATATTTTGATGAATGCT
>JBDTNV010000185.1:0-5738 GCA_039933555.1 Ignavibacteria bacterium | reverse complement strand
ATGTTAGAAAAACTCACAATAAAAAATTACCTGCTGTTAAAGAACATTGAAATTGATCTTTCAAAAGGATTTAACATAATTACCGGTGAGACCGGGGCGGGGAAATCGATATTAATAAACGCGCTTAATTTATTATTGGGCGGCAGGGCCGACTATGCCATTATCAGTAAAAACAAAGACAAGATGATAATTGAGGGTATTGTGAGCATATCAAAAGAAAACTCCAAAACTATTACTAAATTACTGAAAGAACACGATATTGAATCGATTGGTGAGGATAATATTATTATCCGTAGGGAATTATATACCAAGGCTTACAGCAGGTGTTTTATCAATGATACACCTGTTGGTACTAATGAGTTGAAACAGTTAGGTGAGATAATAATTGATATTCACTCGCAGAACGAACACCAGTCATTACTTAAAAAAGAAGTACACATTGAGCTGGTGGATTCATACTTAATAAAAAAAGAGGGAAAGAAGTTTGAAGATAAGTTAGAGAGTTATAAACAGGGTTATGAACAATTGTTAACTAAAGAAAAAGAGTTTGCCGAAATAAATCAGAAGAAAAGTGAACTGGATTCCAGGCGCAGTTTTATTGATTTTCAGCTGAAGGAAATTTCAGAGACAGATCCAACAGCGGGTGAAGATGACGAGCTAGAAAATGAATTGAATACCGGCGAGAATATTGAAAGTATAAGGGAATCACTTACACTTGCATACTCAAATTTATATGATGACTCCGGCAGCGTGCTTGAGAGGATAAAAATTGTTGAAAAAGAGCTTGGTAAAATAGGGGAGTATAATTCTGATATCCAAAAAATATTGGGTGATGTAAGTGAATCAACCACAGCCCTTAAAGAAGCAAGCCGCCTGCTGGGCTCTCTGCTTGATAACCTGAGCTTTGATCCTGCGCGTGTTGAAGAAATAAGGGAGCGGTTATACAAACTGCAGTTCTTAAAGAAAAAATACGGCGGCTCCATAAATGAGGTTATTAAGCTAAGAGAAGAACTTGAAAAAGATTTAAGCTTAGTTGATAATTTTGATGAGACGATAAACAATCTGAAGAGTGAAATTGAGATTGCAAAAACCGACCTGCTGAAGAAAGCAGGGGAGATATCTAAAATCAGGAAAGAAAAATCAAGGCAGCTCGAGACAGAAGTAGTAAAAATTTTAAAAGAGGTTGGATTTGAGAACGCGGAGTTTAGGGTTGATATAAAATCATCAAAAAGCAAGAATGGATCCTTCGCTCACGCTCAGGATATAAACAACAACGGGATTGATGATGTTGAATTCCTTGTTAAAATAAACAAAGGCGAAGAGTTCTCTTCACTCAGAAAAACCGCTTCAGGCGGCGAAGTATCGCGTATTATGCTAGCGGTGAAATCTGTGTTAGCCGACGCCGATAAAGTTGATATCCTTGTTTTCGATGAAATTGATACGGGTATCAGCGGGCGCATAGCGCAGAAAGTCGGCAGGGTGATGAAGGGTTTATCGGCATTTCGCCAGGTGATAGCGATAACGCACTTAGCACAAATAGCAGCCTTGGCAGAAGAACACCTGCTGGTTGAAAAAGAAACCGAAGGTAATTCAACCTTTACAAAGATCCGTCCATTGGATAAGAACGAAAAAGTTATTGAGGTCGCAAAATTATTAAGCGGCGAGAAAGTTACCGATGCAAGCATTAAGAGCGCGAAAGAGTTGATGTCAAGTTAAGTAAATTATTTTTACAAGCTTCCCTCCTTCAAGAAAACACGAAATGTTTTCGCAGTCCCGCCTTGGCGGGATATAACATGGCAGCATATCTTTTATTAATATAATTTTAGAATCAAACAACAACAGATATGAAACATTTACCTTACCTTGAACTATATAATTTACTTAAAAAATACTTTGCCTCTTCGGGCAGGGATATACCCGTGCCTGAACTTGGGATAAAAATTACACGGAATATATTTCACTCCAAAGGGGCAGCTATTTTACCCGGAAAGAAAAGTTATTCCTGCCGCGAACACGATGTAAGCTTTGAGGCTGATCCGGCAGATGAAGGCATGTTTGATAAGGAAGAGAGGTCAATACTCGAAATACACGACAGTGATTTTATATGCAACGAAGAATTTGATTATATAATTATTGATGAAGAAAACCCGCGGGAATCCAAAAGCGCAATACTGCTTTTCCACGGACTGAACGAAAAGAAATGGGATAAATACCTGCCGTGGGCATATCGCCTGCTTAAGAATACAGGTAAACCGGTTATTTTATTCCCGCTGGCGTTCCATATGGACCGCGCGCCGAAGGAATGGTCGGTTGCCGCGCACATGAACACTGCCGCAAAAGAACGCGCTCACCACAGCCAGGCAAACAGCCACACATCATTTGTGAATGCTGCGATTAGCTCAAGGCTGGAAGCAAATCCACAGCGTTTTTTCTGGACAGGCTTACAAAGCTACATTGATGTTACAACACTGCTGCACGATATAACCCATGGCAGGGTGAAGGGGATATCCAAAGGCGCAGAGGTCGATATATTCGGTTACTCAATCGGCGCGTATTTTTCAGTTATTTTACTTATGGCGGGGGCAGGGGGATTGGTGAATAATTCAAAATTATTCGCATTCTGCGGGGGACCCACCTTAGACAGGATGTACCCGATATCAAAATATATCCTTGACGCGAAGGCAGCATCAGCAATAGGCAGCTATTACCTTGAACACCTGAACAACGATTTTCATGGCAACACAAGGCTGCAGCATTACCTGGGCGAGCGGCATCCGGAAGAGGGTTATTTTAAATCCATGCTGCTCTACCATCATTACAAAGAAGAGCGCGAAAACCGTTTGCGCGAAACAGCAAGCCGTATCTATGCCGTTGCATTAAAGCAGGATACAGTCATTCCGCCGGTAGAACTATTGAACACGTTAAAAGGCGAGATGCGGGATATTGATATAAGAGTTGATATAGAAGATTTCAGCTATCCGTATTCACATGTTAACCCGTTTTCTTTAGCGGAAAAATATTCCGAAGAAACAGATATTGCGTTTATAAAAATTATGGATAAAGCAAGCGGGTTTTTGGGGAAAGCTTAAAGTGAATTTCTTAGAGTTTTTTCCCCTGCAACGAAATATTTCTTATGCCCTTCGCTTCATCCACTTAATAGCTTCGAACCATATGACTGAAATAAACCCTATAATAACACTTATCAACAATTCGTGCATATCAGGCGCTTCAAATCCAAAGAAATTTGTGAGTACGGGTATAATGAGTATTAATGCCGTTAATATAATTGTTGCCGATATGATTAATCCCACAAGATTATTTTTGTATCTAAGCGTAGTAAATAAGGAATAATAGAAGGACCGGTTAACCAGCGTTAAAAATATATTTGCGGAGATAAGCGTTATAAAAACCATTGTGCGGGTTACAGGTTCATTCCATCCGCTTATTACAGAATACTGGTAAGCGAATAGCGTACCCGCCGTAATTGCAAGACCCTGTATAATACTTGTGGTTAATTCTTTCATATTAAAAAACGTTGAAGTAAGCGGTCTGGGTTTCTGCAGCATTGTGTTTTTTTCAATCGGCTCATTCTCATAAATTATAGAGCAGGTTGGTCCCATAATAAGCTCCAGGAAAATAATATGCACAGGCGAAAAAATATTAGGGAATACCCAGCCAAGTATCAGCGGTATAAACACAGTAAGTATAATTGGTATATGAATTGAAATTATATACTGAACGGCTTTTTTTAGGTTGGTGTAAATTTTTCTGCCTATAGCAACGGCATCCACCATTTTCGCAAGGTCATCATCAACCAATATAAGCGATGAAGCCTGCTTAGCAATTTCGGAGCCTTTCTTTCCCATAGCAACGCCTATGTGCGCGGATTTCAGGGCGGGTCCGTCATTAACGCCATCGCCTGTCATAGCAACAACCTGTCCTTTAGCCTTAAGCGCATTGATTATCCTAAGCTTTGCCTCTGGGAACATGCGGGTGAATATATTTGTGTTCATCACACTTTCTTCAAACTGTTCTTTGTTCATTGCAACAAGCTCATCGCCTGTCAATGATGAATCAGCTCCGCGAAAGCCGACCTGGTGCGCGATGGTTTTTGTTGTTAATGCATTATCGCCGGTAATAATTTTAACACTTATACCCGCATTGTAGAAAGCATCAAATACGGCAGATATATTTTTTTTCGGCGGGTCGTAGAATGCGACAAGTCCGGTAAAATTAATACTGAACATTTGCTGCTTTTCCGGGAATTTATCACCGGCGAACATTGCTTCACCCACACCAAGTACCCGGTAACCTTCAGATGAAAGAGAATCAGCAGCAGAAAGTATTTTATTCTTTTCTGCATCACTTAAATTTGATATTTCAATAATTGCTTCTGCTGCGCCTTTGGCGGCAATTATCCTTTTACCACCGCCATTACCGAAAACGTGTGTCATCATTGGTGGTTTACCGCTTAAGGGATATTCATGGATCATTTTGAATGAAAGGCGCTCATCGTTTTTATGCGTTAAGCTGTATGCTTCGTGTATAGCTTTTTCCATCGGGTCAAAAGGAATGGGTTCGCTTGCCCACATTGCCATTGAGATCAGTTCTTTCTCATCACCTGTGGCGGTATCTTTTTGGAAGGCGAACTCTTTACCGGTTTTGTACACATAAGTTTTAGCAAGAGACATTTTATTTTCTGTGATCGTACCGGTTTTATCTGTGCATATAACTGTTGCCGAGCCAAGTGTTTCAACTGTAACCGTTTGTTTAACAATGATACCCATTTTCATTAAACGCCATGCGCCAAGAGCCATAAATGTTGTAAAGGCTACGGGAATCTCCTCTGGGAGTATGCTCATTGCAAGGGTCAATGCTTTTAACAGGCTATCCAACAGACTGAAAGTGCGGAAAAAATTCAGAGCCCAAACTATTATAAAAACTACAATTCCTATTATAGCCATTTTCTTTACAAAACCCGATATCTGCAGTTCAAGCGGTGTCTTTTGTGTTTTTATTTCGTCAATGCTTTTTCCTATCTGGCCAAGCCTTGTATTAACGCCAATTGCATCTACGATTGATATAGCAAGTCCGCCTGAAACAAGCGTGCCCTGGTAAATTCGGTTATCTTCAGAGGATTCTTTCTTAGATACAGCGAAAGATTCACCTGTTAGAATAGACTCGTTCACAGAAAAATCATTTGCACGGATAACAATTCCATCTGCGGGTACAAGCGTTCCTTCTTCGCAGATAATGTAATCACCAATTACAATTTCTTCGCGCTTAATTTCTTCAACTATGCCACCTCTAATAGCTTTGCATTTTGGCTGAGTAAGGTCTTTCAATGCTTCGATAGCATTGCGGCTTTTTGAATTCTGAAAAAGAGAAATTGATACAACAATAATAATTGCTGAGAGCATAAAAATACCTTCGCTAAGGCTGCCGCTAATAAAATAGATTACCGCGGCCGCAACAAGCAGAAGGAACATAGGTTCTTTTACAATATCGCCTAAAGCAGAAAGGAAATGATTTTCTTTTTGGTGATCAAGGGAGTTGGTTCCATGCTGAAGCTTTGAAGCCATGACTTCATCAGTGGTTAAACCTTTTATATCGGGAAAGTATTCAGTCAAATATTTTATTTATTCTTTTCCTAAAACAACATACTGCTGTATGGCATTAAAATACATACGGTAATATAGTAATTTTTCATTAGATCTTTTATGCTCCGGAGCCAATAC
>JBDTNV010000184.1:0-5828 GCA_039933555.1 Ignavibacteria bacterium | reverse complement strand
CATAACACTCCATAGCACTGCCTAACACACCCCAGGCTATGCCGTATCTTGCCTGGTTTAAGCAGCCCAACGGACCTTTTAAGCCTTTAACATTTGGCAATAGATTCGCATCCGGAACAAATACATCAAGCAATGTAATTTCACCTGTGATTGATGCGCGCAATGAAAGTTTGCCGTGCGTTTCCGGTGTTTCAAATCCTTTAAAACCGCGCTCAACTATGAATCCATGTACAACGCCATCAAGCTTAGCCCAAACAATTGCAAGGTCGCTTATAGGTGAATTGGTGATCCACATCTTTGCCCCGTTTAATATATAACCGCCGTCAACTTTTTTTGCGTTTGTTATCATACCGCCCGGGTTTGAGCCGAAATCAGGCTCCGTTAACCCGAAGCATCCAATTTTCTCTGCCTTGGCAAGCGATGGAAGCCATTTTTTCTTCTGCTCTTCTGAACCGTATGCGAATATGGGGTACATCACAAGCCCCGATTGCACAGAAGCGAAGCTTCGCAAACCGGAGTCTCCCCTTTCAAGCTCAGTCATCATGAGTCCGTATGCAACGTTGTTTATTCCAAGCCCGCCGTATTCAGCCGGCAGTGTCGGCCCGAAAAATCCAAGGTCAGCCATCTTAGGGATAAGGTCCCTGGGGAAGGTCATAGCCTGGTTATGCTTTTCAATTACAGGGATAACTTCACTTGAAACAAAGTCACGGGTTGTATCGCGTATCATTCTTTCCTCTTCCGATAGAAGAGCATCTATATTGAAATAATCTACACCTTTATAATTTGTTGACATGCTATCATTAGTTTACCTGCACATTATGAATATTGTCTAAGCTTCTACAGCAGGCAATTCCTTTCTATTCTTTTTTAATTTACCTCTTAGCGGCGTTTGTTTTGAAGTTAAGCCGCTTAATATTTTCTTTAAGTTGTTCCTGTTCCCTTTAATGTTAAGCTTTATGAATTTTGTAAGGTATTTGGTTGAAACAATATCAGCTTCTTCATGCAGAAGATTGATGATTTTATATGCTTCCGGGTCGTCCGATGGTATTTTAACTTCCATTTCTTCAATTTCACTGTGCATCATATCAATTATCTTATCAAACAGGCTTCCCATGTTAATACCTTTATAAGCTGAGATAAAAACAGAGTTGGGATATTTCTGCTTTAAGGCAGTAATATGCTCAGCTTTATTATCATCAATTAACTTATCCACTTTATTGAATACCATTATCACCAATTTTGAATCTGCGCCAAGATCTTTGAGGGTTTCCTCAACAACTGCAATTTGGTCTTCATAACTCTCACTTGATAAGTCAACCACATGCAGAAGAATATCAGCCTCAACAACTTCAGCAAGTGTGCTTTTGAATGATTCGATAAGATCATGAGGAAGATTCCTTATAAAACCGACAGTATCACTTATCAAAACGGGCTGCGGAAGTTTCTCACCATTGATTTCTTTTAATATTTTTGTTGATGTATCAAGCGTAGCAAATAGTTTATTTTCAACATATACTCCTGCATTTGTGAGCAGGTTAAGTAATGTTGATTTGCCAACGTTTGTATAACCAACAAGCGCTATCCTCGAAAATCCGCCTCGCTGCTGCCTTTGAGTCTTGCGCTGCTCCTCAATTTTCTTAAGCTTTTCCTTAAGTAATGATATACGGGTACCTATAAGTCTTCTATCAGTTTCTATCTGTGTTTCTCCCGGTCCCTTTGTACCGATACCGCCAAACTGTTTGGATAAATGCGTCCATGCCCTTGTTAGCCGTGCCTGCAGGTACTGGAGCTGCGCAAGCTCAACCTGTGTCTTCGCCTCTGATGTTCTGGCATTGGATGCAAATATATCAAGTATAAGAGCAGGCTTATCTATCACCTTGCACTTAATAATTTTTTCCAGATTCCTTATCTGTGTAGGTGAAAGCGCATTTTCGAATATTACGAGGTCAATTTTTTCATCTTCAACCTTTTTTGCTATTTCTTCTGCTTTGCCTTTACCAATGTACAGGGATTTATCTATCTTATTTCTTTCCTGGTAAAATTTATCTACCACAATAGCGCCCGCTGTCAGAGTCAAAAATTCCAGCTCTTCCAAGTGCTCCTTAAATATCTTCTGTTTAACTGATTTTAATGTTGAAGATTTTGGTATAGTGGTGCAGACAAGAATCGCCTTTTCTGTTTCTTTATTTGTTGTATGTAATTTACTCAAATATTAATTTCTCTTTTTATATGTCACTAAAAACTCAAAAAATGAACACTGATAACACTGATGTAACAGAAACACACGGATGAAATCAGCGAGAATCAGTTTATTCCGTTTAATCTGTGTTCTGTTTTCTTAATATATCTCAAGCTTCTTTGATTCAGGATCAAAATAAAAGAACTTCTGCGGCGCTAAGTACGGAACAGACCTGGAATCCTTATCATCAGAAGCTGAAAAATAAAACTTTACATTCTCGGATTTCATATCAAAAGGAACTGAAACAGTGTATTTACCTGAATTATTCTCACCTGTTTTCTCAGTTATGATCATAGGCAAGCTTACAAACTCTCCACCATTTAACGAATAAAACATTTTGACTGATTCAGGTGCAATGGTATTATTTGAAATAACACTTATGGATATACTCTGGTTATCGCCTACTTGTGATATCTCAGGTTTGTTACTGATTATCAGTCCATAGTAAAGAGCTGCGTCATAAGCATTAACCAATCCCCAGCCATAAACGTTGTTTGGAGAATTCTTTTTATTTGCTGTCATCTTCAGCGCTTCTTTAACCTGGTCAGGGGTAAGCTCCGGGTGGACAGAAAGTATCAATGCGCATACTCCTGCAGTTAACGGACCCGAAAACGAGGTACCGCTTACATATGAATAACCTGCAGTATCATATGTAAAAGAATATGACGCAGCAGCGTAAACATCAACACCCATTGCAACAACTTCCGGTTTCATTCTGCCATCGCTCGTGGGACCGTTTGAGCTGAAATATGCAATCTTCCCCGTGCTATCAACAGCGCCAACGGCAATTACATGTTCACCATCAGGCGGGGATACTATGCTTGGCGGCTCGGTCTGCATTTCATTACCCATTGAATTCACTATGACAATACCCAGCATTGCGGCATGCTCAGCAGCGCGAACAATGATTGTAGTTTTGCCGTTCATATCTTTATAATAATACTGATTATTAGGCAGATCAAACGGTTTATATATCAGTGAGCTTGAAATTACTTCAACACCCTGTGATTCCATCCATTCAACACCCTCGAGCCAGAAATCTTCTTCCACGGGAGTTTCTGTCTCACCTGCTTCTGTTTTGCTAAGATAAAAATCAACATCAAATGCCGGACCGATAAGCTGCCCCTGCATAAATCCGCCTAGGGTTGACATTGTTGAAGTACCATGGCCATCCTGGTCATAGCTATCACCGGGTATCTGGTTGGGCGACTTTTGATATTGAACTGAATCATCTTTGAAAATCCAGTCATACTCACCTTTAACTTTGCGTGTATTTAAAGCTTCATGCCTGCGCCAATTGAAGCCGTCATCACACATGCCGACAGTTGTACCAAACCCTGTCACACCCATATCATGAAGTTTAGGCACATTTATCTGCTCATTCTGCCAGTATGAATACCCATAATCATATTTTGTTTTAGGCGGTACTTCTGAATTCTTAAATAGTTCTTTGCTTGTTGATAGTGTAATTTTAACTTTCTCAAGATAACCAACACCCTCAATTTTATCAACAATACCAAGCTTCTTTATCTCATCAAGCTTATCTTTCTTTGCCTGGATACTGACAGCATTCAGCCATTTGGAAACAGCTTTGGGAGTCAATCCAAGTTTAACAACCGCATCAATATATTCCTGCTTAACGGGGATATCATCATAACCGACTAACATCTCCGGAGCCAACACTTTTGACCTGCGCCACAAGGCCTTTTCAGTCAGCTCTGCCTTTGCAAGGTTATAGCCTTCGGTTCCGGGTGCAAGTATCTCGCCGGGCTTATATTCTCCCTTATCCTTAAAGTATATCCAGTACCTGTATTCGGTTGTTTCAGGATTCAGCTTTTGTGAAAAAAGCTGGGGTGAGGATACGAATGATATAATTACTAAAAGGATGAATTGTAATTTACGCAATAAATCTGCTCCTGTATAATTTAATTTAAATTTTCTTAGATTGTATGTTCCTCAAACTGTTTGCTCATCCGCATGGTATGAGCTTCTAACCAACGGACCTGACTCAACATGACGGAAACCCATTTCCTTACCCTTAGCTTTGTATTCCTTGAATATATCGGGGTGTACATATCTTTGAACAGGTAAGTGGCTTTTTGTTGGCCTTAAATACTGACCGATAGTCACTATATCACAATTAACAGATTTCAGGTCCCCCATTAATGAATATACTTCTTCATCTGTTTCACCAAGTCCAACCATAAATCCGCTTTTTGTAATGAGCCCTTTTTCTTTTCCTATTCTCAGCAGCTCAAGTGTCCTGATGTAAACTGCCTGCGGCCTTACATAATGATACATCCTTGGAACTGTTTCAATGTTGTGGTTCAAAATATCCGGCCTTGCGTTTATTACCAGGTCTAAAGCTTCCCAGTTACCGCGGAAGTCAGGGATTAATACTTCAATCTTACAATCCGGCGAAAGTTCCCGTATTTGGTTTATTGTCATTGCAAATATATCAGCGCCGCCCATTTTCTGGTCGTCCCTATCAACTGATGTGATTACCGCATGCTTTAATCCCAGCTCTCTAACTGATTCAGCAACACGGCGCGGTTCATCATAATCCATTTCCACAGGTTTGCCAAGCTTTACTGAACAGAATCCGCATGAGCGTGTGCATACCTCGCCAAGTATCATGAATGTTGCAGTTTTTCGGTGCCAGCACTCTGCCATGTTAGGGCAGCGCGCGTCTTCGCAGACTGTGTTTAATTTCTTTTTGCTTACTAAATTCTTTAAGTATGTGTAGTTTTCACCTGTTGGAAGTTTAACCCTAAGCCATTCAGGCCTGCGGTTATTTTCAATTTCAGGATTTTCAATTGAATGCTTCTTCTGATGTGTATTTATGTATTTTATTTGTACTAATTCAGACATAATGATTTAATTTAAACCGTAAACTTTTTTATAGACTATGTTTCCTATGATGGGGTATTTTTTTAATTCTCCTTGATATGCAGATAGTGAGTTCATTACCCCGACAACAAAACTGTAGATTAAATTTATAAAAACAAAAATCGCAATTGCCACTAATATTATTATCTGGAATGGAGTCCAATTTGATACCTTATCAAGATTGTGTTTTGTAATTCCGCTGTAAATACCAAGAATTACACCACCAAACATTCCAACAATAACATTTACAAAAGTTAAAGCTAAATGAAAGAACAATGCCTGCAAAGAGTGAAACGTTACAAACTTCGATTTTTTCCGGTTAACCACCCAGATAATAAATGGTATTATAAGTCTACCAAAAAAAACAGAAAGATGAGCAAATAGTCCAAGAAGTTTTTCGGTTTGCGTTGCACTATTTTGTTCAGTACCCTGGTCCATAAACCTTCGCGTAAACTTTCTTGCCTATAATGGGATATTTACAAAGCTCACCCTTATATGATTTGATTCCCATATAAACTGAGTAGCCAATTGCTCCGAATATAATAGCAAACAAGAGCGCGTAAAATCCAACCATTGCTATGATAAAGAATACCGGCATCTCCTTGCTTCCTGTAGCGCCTGCAAAAGCGCCCATACCCACGCCGCCAATTATCGCTATAATTACGAAACCAAAAACGAATACCATTATCAAAACCAGGTA
>JBDTNV010000183.1:0-5829 GCA_039933555.1 Ignavibacteria bacterium | reverse complement strand
GATTACGGAAGAGGGAATTACTATTACATAAAGAACTCAAGTGATATTCCCGAAATTTTTGCTTCTGAGCTGAAGGGTATGAGAAATCTGGTTGGACAGGGCACAAAAATGAAAGTACGTTTCCCGCAGGAAAACCTTAGATTAAGCAAAGTATTCGGCTATCCTTATGAAGTTGAAGGTGATATGGTTACAATTGATTTTAAGGATGTATTCTCAGGTCAGAAGAAATCAGTGTTATTAAAATTTGATATTACAAAAAAATCAACAAGGAAGCTGGAGTTTGAAAATGAGCTCACCTATGAAGATGTTACTTCTGATTTCAGGCTTGTTTCCGAGAGAAATGTGAATAATATCGAACAGACATCGAGCATAGAGAAATTCAACAGCAATAAGAATGAAACAGTTGTACAGAATATTTCAATGTTCGAAGCAAATGAGCTGATGGAAGAGGCATTAAGGAAAGCCGATGACGGTGATTATACAAAAGCAAAGGAAATACTCTCCGGCGCGCAGGATTACATGAATACACAGATGAACTCAGTTCAGCCGTCGCCAGAAATGAAGCGCCAGTCTGAGAACCTGGAAAAATACAGCAAGGATCTTGAAACTATCGATACAAAATCTGAGGAAGAAAAGAAGGAAGTCCAGAAGTCAGGGAAGTATGATAATTATAATACACGGAAAAAGAACGAGTAATAAAATAAATGAGTGATTAAACGAAAGGCGGGCCAATACCCGCCTTTTTTTATTTTGTTTCAGTTTCTTTGATCTTTTTTATGAGCCAGTTCTTTTGCATAACATTGGGGGTTTTCGCCAGTTCTTTCAGGAGTGATACCGGGTTTGTACTCTTTTTTTCAAAATTCAGTAAAAGGAGCTTCTTATAATAGTAGCAGTATTTCCTGAAAATTTCCTTATTCAGCTCAGAAAGAAGTTTCTCTTTTTGAATAAGATGCATAAATGCATCAAGAGCAGTTTCTGCCTGTTCAATCATCCCGGCTTCATAAAATACCTTAAGTTCAAGACCTTTGAAATTCAATTTTTCCATGGAATTGTTCAACCTTCTTATCTTTGTTAGATACTCCAAAGCTGAATCCTGGTCATGCCTGTAACATTGCAGAGATGCATATGAAAAATTGATCCAGAAATTCTGCGCTTCTTCCGGAAGTTTCGCCCCGTAATTAGAGATGAATTCCTCTGCTTCATCAAACTTACTTACTTCAAAAAAAGAAACTAAAATATTGTAATATCTCGCAAAACCTATACCTGTATCTTCTTCGTTTCCTGTAACGAAATTTTTCTCCAGGGCAAACAAATTAATTTCATGTTTTTCATTTAAAAATTGTTCATCATTTGTAAGCATATAAGAGTTGTGGCAAAAATTAAGAATAGTTGATATCGTGCTGTAAACCTCCTGCTTTTGCATAACCGGGTATAAACTGTAAAGTGCTGTTTTAAGTTCAAAAAGGTGTTTAATATTCTTTTCTATCATCAGCATTGCGTTCAAATACTGGATCTTGATTGCGGGGATTTCGAGATAATCATTATTCTCTTTAAGGAAAAATGTTATTCCATTCATGAAATCAAGCTTCGGTTTGTAATTTACTATATTATTAAGACTAAGGTAATATGTATAATCATCCAGGATCTTTAACAGAAAGTAACAGATAAGGTACTTTTGATCATTATCAAAGTTTCCGCCCGGTCTGTTCATTCTTGTAATTGAAAACTGCTGGCTGAACAGATTTGTTTTATGATACATGAGTTGATACATTTTGAGATAATCATCAGCTTTTGCAGGGTTAAAAGTTTCCAGCTGCTTAATTTCATTTCTTACAATCTTCCGGGCCAGAACTAATTCGTTCATTGCCGAGAGGCTCTCTATAAGATAATTTTGCCGCCCGGTTCTATCGCCCTCGAGGGATTTGTGAATGAGGTAATCTTCTGCCAGGGCGTGCAGTTTTGACATCAGTACTCTCATAAAAATAGGATGATATTCAGATTTCCCAAACGCAGCCTTATACACATTTTCTTTATCAAGCTTTACAGGGTCGTAACCGGGATACAAAGTCTTTATGTAATCAAAAAGCCTAATTACCGCTTTGTTTTTATTGAAAAATGGAGACCTTACAAAATCGCTGAACTCCTTTAATTGCTTTTTATCAAATACCCGCAGCAACACCATAAGGCTGCTTTTATTCATTTCTTCTTGTAATAATGTTAATAAAAAGAATGTTTGATTGTACCTTCAAATAGTTGAATAAAATATCTTATTTCAGCCTAAAAAGAAAGTAACAAATGAGCTCATACGAAGTGTAAATTACTGCAAATTTCAACCTAAAACAACGATTTAGCATTTTTTATATTTGAAATTGTTGGTAACAATCGACTTAATTTCTCTTTGAAGATTCTATAGAGTTATTGCTAATTTGCAGTAGTTAAATTTTATAAAGAAAACAAATTGATAATGAATAGTCCAAGAGATACTGCAAGTTACTAAACTAATGAATATGTCGTTTCTGGGTGTTAGTATTGTAGATTCATTCACCGGTATTTATCAGGTGGCAAGTATTTCTAGAAAATAACTGCAGGTGATTTTATCGAAACCCAAAAATTGATTTTGGTTATTTAAAGCAATTATTACTGGTTCAAACGAATGGCGGCTATTTGCCGCCTTTTTTATCGATTCTTGTAAAAATTACTATTTTACCCCTTAAATTCTTCCTTGACTTACTTAAAAAAATCTCGTTATTTGTAGTAAATAGAAAGGGAATTATAGAGAAATTTCTTCTGTTTCATCATTTATACAACCAAATAGACTCTAAAATAATGCAAAAATCAAAAATTGCTTCCTTATTTTCACACAGAAGAATTCTGTATCTTTTCCTGATTCTGGCTTCATCAACAAACCTCCTTGCGCAGGGTACCGGAAATAAATATGCAGGTGAGTTCTTAGCTATTGGCGTTGGGGGCAGACCCCTTGGTATGGGCGGAGCATACGTATCACTGGTTAGCGATGTAACTTCGGGTTACTGGAACCCGGGCGCGCTTGCAAGGCTTAACTACCCGCAATTTTCTTTAATGCATGATGAAAGATTCGGCAATTTAGTAAACTATGATTATGGTTCCGTTGCGCTTCCATGGGGTGTTAACGCTTCACTTGGTTTAAGTATTATCAGGCTTGGTGTTGATGATGTACCTAATACTAAAGGCGCATGGAGAGATTTAAACCAAAACGGATATTTTGATAATGGTGACAGGCTTGATTACAGCAGTATAACTTTTTTCAATGCGGCTGACTGGGCATTCATTGCTACTTATTCAAAAAAACAAAGCGATAAGCTTTCATATGGAGTTAATCTCAAAGTAATTTCAAGAAGCATTGATGATGGCTCAGCATGGGGCATTGGTTTTGATGTTGGGGCATTATATAATGTTACTCCTAAGTTCAGAATTGGCGCTAATCTTCAGGATATTACAACAACTCTGTTGGCCTGGAGTACCGGCAGGAAAGAGCTTATTACTCCGACAGCAAAAATTGGCGGCTCATATGATATCCCTTTCTTTAAGACAGGCAGAATAACACCTGCTGTTGATTTTGACGTTAGGTTCGAGAACAGAAAATTCGCGTCACTCGCAAACGTTGGTCCCGTGAGCTTTGATATGCATGCCGGACTTGAATACGGATTCAAAGACCTGTTTGCCCTAAGAGTTGGCTACAATGATGTTAAACAGCTTACTTTTGGTGCAGGCGTAAAATTGCCTAAGCTCAACCTGGATTATTCTTTTGCCAAATTTGATGGCAACGACCAGCTTGGCAATACACACAGAATTTCAGTTACCTTCACTCTTGAAGATGAAAAGTTCAAACGCAAAGGCCAATAAAAAGAATTAAAATAATTTCATAGAATTTTTGGAAAATGTCCCGTAATTTGCGGGACATTTTTATTACCTCACCCCCTGACCCCCCTCTCCTTAATAGGAGAGGGGGAAAACGAATTCAGAATTATCTCTCCCCTCTCCCTTGGGAGAGGGGTAGGGGGTGAAGGGAAAAGTCAATCATGCAGACTAAGCGCTACCAAAAGGTCATTTACTCTATAATACTTGCCATTTCAATTTTATGGTGCGGGGGCATAATACTCGCCCCGTACTGGGCAGGGGAGCAGGGAATTAAAGGCGATGTATCTGACGGGATTTATTCATTCTATGGTAAGTCATGCCACCAGCTTGATAACCGTTCACATCATTTATTCGAACATAAGCTTGGTGTATGCTCACGCTGCACATCAATTTACTTTGCATTTTTGCTTGGAGTGATACTCTATCCGTTTATCCGCAAGCTCGGTAATATTGACCTCCCTTCACTATTCTGGTTATTTATACCGGTTGGATTGATGATATTGGATGTAGGGCTTGACCTTCTGGATATCCAGAAAAATTCATTTTTAACGCGTGATATAACCGGCGGGATAATCGGGCTTGTGCTGCCGTTCTTTATTATCCCTGGTACAATACGGATTTTTTATGAATATTTTACTCCGCCGGATGTAATACCTAAAAAATAATTTAAAAACTGAAAGTAATTTTAACATGACAAAAAAAACTGAAAATATATCTTATCACCCTCCCCTTCGGGGAGGGAAGGGTGGGGTCAATTATATATGAACCACCCCAGTAAATTTACACCAGTAATAATCAGTTCTTTTGTAATGGTATTCTTATCACTCTTCCCGGTGCTGAATCTCATCAATTTATTATGCTGTGCAGGTATAATTATCGGTGGTGCATCAGGTACTTGGTATTACGCTAAGCAGCTTGAAAAGGCCGGCCAGTTCATACAGAACAAAGACGGAATTATGATCGGCCTGCTAGCGGGAATAATTTCTGCCATTATTTATGTAATATTTTCTACTACAATTATTATGCTCACCAAACAGAACCCGGTTGAAATGGTATATCAAATGACACAGCAGTATGGGTTTAATATTCCGCCGGAATCCGAAAAAATTCTGCGGACAGTTAATGATGAATACAGCCGCAATGGTTTTAGTACTATTATGATTGCTGTAGAGTTGTTTTCAAGGATCGTATCTCATTGTATTTTTGGTTCACTTGGCGGTTTGCTTGCGGCATCTATGTTAAACAAACGCAGAAATGCATTAAATCATTAAAATTGTCATTCCTGCGCAGGCAGGAATCTTTATCAATTGTACATAAATGTATAATTACTTCTTCATATTAAATTTATCCCTAGAAATTGTTTAGCGATAATAAATACTTTTCAATAATCCAGAATACACCAAAGCAAAGCCGGAAAACCATTTATGTAATGCTTCTATTGTTGGTGCTTAGCCTGGTGAATGTTTACTTTGCCCCTTTAAAAGTATTTTTAAATGATGTTGCGGGAATTGAAAGCGTAAATGGCTGTCCACTGCTGACATTTACAGGTATCCCCTGTCCATTTTGCGGAACGGGAAGAGTATTTTCAACTATTACGGATATACCAAAGAGGTCTCATTACATTGCTATGAGCTTTTATTACAACCCGTTGGGTTTGCCTTTTTTTATTATTTTCGGATTCTTTTATTTTACTTTTATTACACTTGCGTTTATGAGGCGGAAAGTGTTTCTCAAAAAACCTGCTTACCGGCTATGGTATATACCTGTAATTTTCTTTCTTTTAATGTGGGTTTTAAACATATTATATGGTCATCATCATTAAAAAGGGTATTTTTCTTTAAATTGAAAAGACCTTAAGTTTTTGCTATATTTATAGATAATTTAATAAATTTAAAGAATTTCTTATGAAAATATTCATTGATACGGCTAATT
>JBDTNV010000182.1:0-5886 GCA_039933555.1 Ignavibacteria bacterium | reverse complement strand
ACTACGCAAGCGGTACTTACATTTACAAGATGGAAACAAAGGACTTTACGGATGTCAAGAAGATGATTTTGATTAAATAACTCCCGTCAAATATTTTGTTTCAAATGTGTTAATGATTAACCCCGGAGCATTTGCTTCGGGGTTTTTTTATTTCACAAAACTGATTCGATCTTTATTCCCTATTCCATAACGTAATTAGTATAAATTACTCTTGTATGACCTTTTACATTTATTTTAAGTTCCGCTTTTACCTGTGTACCCTTTGGCGGTAATTTATCGCTATTCCATACTATGCTGATATTGAAAGACTTCATAACCTGGTTAAAGATGTTCTTATATATTTCGTTCAGTTTGTCAGGGTCATTAACCTGGTAAAAGAAACCTCCTGTATTTTGCGCTATTTTCAGCATATCAATTTTTCTTCTTACAAGTTCATCTTCACTCGGCTTATAATTTCCTACATCGTTGTAGAGGCCAACCGTGAATATTTTAGTATTTGTCAAAAGACTTTTATTGAAGATTGAATCAATGGTCAGCCTTACGGATGAATTTTCCATGCCATCAGTAAAAGCGATTATTGTTTTCATTACGGTGGGATTGCTTTGAAAAGCCGTATCGCTTAAGGCTGTGTATATTGATGAAAATAGCGCCGTTCCTCCCATCGGGTAACTGTTGTTTTCAAGCACACTGTATAATACATTTTTTGATTTTGTGAATCTAATGGGGTTCAGTACTTTTTCGCCAAATTTTATTATTTTACAATACATATTGCTTCCAAGCTGGTCAATGAAAACTTTGACACTTTTTTCCATTGCGATTATTTTGTCGCTCTTAGGCACTAATACATCGTTGCTTTCAGTTCCATACATGCTTCCGCTATAGTCCATTGTCAGTGTAAATGCAATTTTCTTTTTATCATTAATTGGCATTAGTCTTAGGAATCCCTCTGTTGAATCAATTTTCCCGTTGTTATCCCACTTTAAGTTTGCGGAAATATCGTTAACATTAACTGAATCAACAGGCAATCCCGCAGAATCACGTATAGAAAGATCGGCAGTAATTTCCTCTCTTGATTTAACAGTAAATCTGGAGTTTACATATTGATTTTTTAATGTTCCATCTGCATAAAATCTTCGTTCTTTCGAATTTTCTTTTGCGTTTCTCCCCTGATTTCTGGAAGCAGTCAAATTTGAAATTGAAAACTCCACCCTCCTGTTAACAGTTCTCATAATATCGGTTGAATTATCATTTACAGGCTCATTTTCACCTTTCCCGCTTGCGATAATTTTACTTCCATCAATTCCTTTCAAGATCAGGTATTCACGCACTGCATTTGCCCGCATTATAGAAAGTTTATGGTTAAATCTTTCACTGCCCTTGCTATCCGTATATCCTGTAATATTTAATATAATATTTTCATTACTTTTCATTTGTTCAGCAATTCTATCTATCACTTCAAATGAATTTTCCTTTAATTCATACCTTCCATAATCAAAATAAATAACATCGGAGTTGTTAACAGAATCCAGATAATTCCCGAATGCTGAATTATCTGAATACACGGATGAAACAAGAGATATCAGGGAAATAACCACTACCGCGATGAACAACCATAATAAATACCTGTATCCGGTTTCTTTTTGATCAAATTCAGTATCCCCTTTGCTTCCCTGAAAATTTTTTGTTACAACTGTATTTCTTTTCATTCTAATATCCTCCTTTTTGAGTTCATTGCAATCTAAACTTAAGTTTGCATAAATTCATATCATCGGCTGATAAAAATTTAACAAATTCTAACTGATAAAACTAACTGGACTAGCTAATCAATTCACCTTTAATGTCTTATTATTTAGTTATTTATTGTTCATTATTAAATAAGTAAATTACCTGATGCAGGATCTGAGATATAAGCTAAAAAGGCAGCTGGAAATTCTTGGGATAATATTATCTCAAAATTATTCGGGCATAATAAGGGCTTCTGAGCTGGCATATGTTTTTGATGTTGAAGAAATTTCCATCATGCGCGACCTTCAGCAGTTGAGAACGATAGGTATAAATATTCACTCTACCAAAAAGAACGGAGTATGCATAAATAAAAAGATCCTTGATGAAAAACTTCTTGAGTTGATACAGCAGTATTCATCACTCTGCTCCTCAGCCTCATTTGTAGATAAGTCAACTAATCTTCTGGTAAACCGTTTGGGAGAGAAGTCACTTGCGAATTTTGTGGTTCTGCAGATTGCGTGTGAAAAAAACAATACCGTTGCAATTGATTATGAAAAAGATAACGGTATGCTTGATTTTGGAAGAGAGGTAAACCCGGTACTCATCTTCCAGAGCGACAACTACTGGAGATTATTAACATATTCAAACAATACCTTTAAACAATTTCATTTGAATAAAATACTTGAAGTAAGACAGACTGAAAAATTCTTTGAAAAACTAGACGATGAGATACTTGAAGAAGTTTTCAGGTTCTCATGGAAAAGCTGGGTTGGCAAAGAAAAATATGATATTAAGCTATCCTTTACTAAGATGTGGAAGGAAAGAATTAAACCGAAGCAATTAATGGCAGTTGAAACTTTCAGTGAGAGTGGTGATGGATCTTTTATATACGAAACAACTGTAAATTCGCTCGATGAACTCTCATCCTGGATAGTAAGCCGTGGAAAAGGAGTTAAAGTTCTTGAACCGGATATACTTAAAGAAAAAGTATTAAGTCTTGCAAAAGATGCAATAAGTAATTATGATTAGAAACCGCAAAACTCCCTTTTTTTAACTAAATTTCGAAGATAAACTTATTTAAAGTAGTATGATTTATATCAATTCTTTTTAAATAAAAAAGTATGATATTTGTATATAGGCGTGAAACTTAGCCTATAATTAACATATACTTAGGATTTATAAATATAATAAATCAAATAAAATATTAATGTTGAGGTAAAAAATGAGCGATAAAAATTTTAATGCCTACCAGATGGCACAGGCACAGTTTGATAAAGTAGCCGATATACTATCCCTTAATGAAGCTACAAGACAGATACTCAGAGAACCACTCAGAGAATATCACTTTAGTATTCCGATTAAAATGGATGACGGAACAACTAAAATATTCAAAGGATTCAGGGTCCAGCATAATGATGCGTTCGGTCCTTCAAAAGGCGGAATCAGATTTCACCCTATGGAAACTATCGATACAGTCCGTGCGCTTGCAATGTGGATGACATGGAAATGTGCTGTTGTTGGAATTCCCCTAGGCGGCGGAAAAGGCGGAGTTATTTGTGATCCGCATAATTTAAGCATGCGTGAACAGGAGCAGATCTGCAGAGGATGGGTAAGACAGCTTGCAAAGAATGTCGGCCCGATAAATGATGTACCGGCTCCGGATGTAATGACAAATGCGCAGCATATGCTTTGGATGCTTGATGAATTCGAAGTAATTCATGGCGGCAAGCACCCAGGTTTTATAACAGGTAAGCCTGTTGGAATGGGCGGCTCACTGGGCAGAACAGAAGCTACCGGTTACGGTGTTATTTATACTCTTCGTGAAGCCTGCAAGAAAAAAGGGATAAAAATAGAAGAAACGACCGCGGCATTCCAGGGATTTGGGAATGTATCGCAGTATGCGCTTCAATTATATACTCAGCTTGGCGGAAAAGCAATATGTGTATCATGCTGGGACCAGAAAGACCAGGTATCATATACATTTAAGAGAGAATCAGGCATCAGTTTTGATGAACTTATGAAAATAACTGATAAATTCGGCGGAATTGATAAAACCGAAGCTAAAAAATTAGGATATGAAATTCTCGATGGTGATATTTGGATAGAACAGAAGGTTGATATATTGATCCCGGCTGCACTGGAGAACCAGGTTCGCGGCGATAACGCCATTAGGATAGCTGATACTGTTAAAATAATTGCTGAAGGCGCAAACGGACCTACAACACCCGATGCTGATAAAGTATTCCAGGAAAAAGGAATATTTTTGATCCCTGATTTCCTTGCAAATGCCGGCGGAGTAACCTGCAGTTACTTCGAGCAGGTACAGTCAAACATGAACTACTTCTGGACAAAGGAAGAAGTTCTTACAAAGCTCGATAATATCATGTCAGCGGCTTTCAGCGCAGTTTATGATATGTCTGTAAAGAATAAACTGTATATGAGAGATGCTGCATATGTTATTTCAATTTCAAAAGTAGCGCATGCCTGCAAAGATAGAGGCTGGATCTAGCAGTTTAGAATATATTATGATTGCCAATAGCCGGGGTTTTACCCGGCTATATTTTTTTATATCATTTTCACTTAAATTTCAAGATTCTCGTCAGCAAATCAGTTAATATCAATATATATAATGAGCGAAAAAACACAACCCATAGAGCATCTTGTAAGAGAACTGGAAGAAAGAGCAAAGGAATTAAATTGCTTATACAAGATTGAAGATACATTAAATAAATCTGAAATTTCACTTGAAGAAGCATTCAGGGTTGTTGTTGATACAATTCCTCCGGGCTGGCAATTCCCCGAAATTACCCGCGTGAAGTTAGAGCATAAAGGAAGTATATATACGAGCGAAGATTTCACTGAAAGTGTTTGGTTCCAGAAAACTGATATCAGGGTAAATGAAGAAGTAATCGGCCATATTTCGGTCTACTATACTAAACCCACCAGGAGCTTCGATGAAGGTCCCTTTCTAAAAGAAGAGAGAAAACTGCTCAATACAATTTCTGAAAGGCTGGGTCATTTTATCCTTCATAAGGATACTTTTGCATTCATATCAGAACTTCAGGAAATAAGGGATGTATCAACCGGAAATTTAAAGCATAAATGGCAGGTTGTTCTTGATATGCTTTATAAAACAGATAAGCCTCTATTCAACACAATTATCCGAAAGCTGCTGCATAATTTATGCTGGCAGGAAAACAAAGAAGCGCAGCAGCTGCTTAAGGATGCCGGCATTGAACAGAAATCTGAAAGCAGCGATGAAGGCGAAAATATCTTCGATGAAAATAAACCATTAAAGAAAAAATCACTTGATAATGATGCTTTCGTTCAATCTGTAATAAGACTGGCAGATGAGAACCTACGTGACGATGAGATATTAAATAAACTTCAGAAGTGGATCTATGAAGATAAATGCAGCGGACTTGTTAAAGCAGTTGAAACCCTTGAAACTTCACTGAACGAAATTTCAGAAGCGCTAAGAAAATATTTCCCTCTTATTTCAAATGGCGAGCTCTCCCCTTCAATTGAAAAAGGGCTGAAAGTTTCGCTGATACGCAGATTCTTCACTGACCAGACAGAATATATTTCCATTGCAAAAGAATTTGTTGAGATCAGCGATTTCTATGAGCTCACAGACCACATTATACTTCCCTCTAAGAGCTATGGAAAGCTTGGGGGCAAAAGTGCGGGTATGTTCCTGGCATCAAAGATCATTGCTAAGAAAGCGCGCTCATCTGATAAGTTCAAAAATATAAAGATCCCGAAAACCTGGTTCATTCCATCTGATGGTATAATGCACTTCCTGCATTTCAATGAGCTTGAAGAAGTAATTGAGCAGAAGTATAAAGATATTGAAGAAATAAGGCGCGAGTATCCGCACATTGTGCAGATATTTAAGAATTCTGATTTTACTCCGGAATTTATCAACGGTGTATCGGTCGCACTTGATGATTTTGGAGATTGTCCGCTGGTTGTAAGAAGCTCAAGCCTGCTTGAGGATCAATTTGGTGCGGCATTTTCAGGCAAATATAAGAGTCTCTTCATTGCAAACCAGGGCACAAAAGCTGAAAGGCTCACCGCCCTGCTTGATGCTGTTTCTGAAGTATATGCATCTACATTCGGCCCTGACCCCATTGAATACCGCGCTGAGCGCAATCTTCT
>JBDTNV010000181.1:0-5902 GCA_039933555.1 Ignavibacteria bacterium | reverse complement strand
CGTTTTGTACGCGCTATGCTCTTCTTTTTTGTTTTTTCTCATATCTTAAATTGAAATTATATTTATTAGTTCTTAATTTTCTTTATTGTTTGTTGCTTTTTCTTTTGTTTTTTCCGCCTGCCTTACTGAGCGAAGCGAAGGAAGGTTTGACATTTCACGTCTCACGGTTCACATTTTAGTTTCCGTTTGTCATCAAATACCTTACAGCATTTTCAATATCAAGTTTTCCATAGCCCCATTCATCATTTGGAGTGTTTCCAGTGAAATTATCTTTCTTTGCGGAGTTAAGCAGAATCATTCTTATTTTCTCATGCGTCAATGTCGGGTCATACTGCAGCAATAATGCTGCTGCCCCAACCACATGCGGCGCTGCTGAGCTTGTTCCGCTGAATATCTGGTATGAATTATTCTTTTCAGTACTGAAAGTTGAGTGTCCCGGACCCGTAATATCAACTCCAAGTTTACCGTCAATGTTATATCCTCTGCTGCTGTATGTACACAGGTCGCCAACTACATCCATCCATCCCATGTTAAATACATAAGCGCCTATTGCCATGCAGCTATCGGCAGTAGAAGGGAAGCAGATATTAGATACATCTGTGATAGCATTACTGTTAATCCATCTTGCGTTACCGCTCCATGACTGCGTTACATCAACAACATATCCGCGAATTTCCTGGTCTTTATCGCTTGTTACTTTAATTTTGAACTTTCCTCTTACAATATCTGAATCCTGTGTGGAGGCGCCGAATTTCATCATCACTGTGCCTTTGGAGGATACCACCCGGCTGTAAAAAATGTTGTATGCGCCAACCTTTAAAATTCCGTTTCCATCGGTAAGCTCATCGGTAGTTTTCCCGTCGGGTGTTTCTACTGTGAACTTCACTTTGCTTGCATCATCGCGCCACAAAAAGCTGAAGAACACTCCGTCATTCCTCGGGAAATCTTCTTCAGGTTTCCCTGAGCAGCTTATTGTATATGTATAATTTTTGCCTGCTTTTACTGTATCAATTAAAACCATGTTGCCGCCCGCCATATTACCCGCGCCGCCTATGACTGTAACGCCATCCCTTGCCATTTGGTTAACCATTTCTTCTTCAGGTGAAGATCCGTCCATGAATTCCCACATCCACTCGCCATCTTCAAAAAGCATTATGTTCACTTTTTCATCCTTCAAAAATCCTATTAGGTCAGGGAAGTTCCTTACAAAACGCGGAGTGTAATCGTAATGAATGCTGGAGATTATCATCTCTGCGTCGGGAGCTATGCCGTGTATCTTCTGCACACCATAGTGACCGCCGATAATTAAACCTGCAACACCTGTACCGTGCCCGTTTTCATCTTCTTCGGTATTAATAAGATCTATGCCGCGCCTTCTTACAACATTATCACGCTGCCTGATAGCCCTGAATTTTGAAGTTTTTAGTCCAACAAGTTTTTCACCGGCTTCAATCTTACCGTTTTTGTTATCATCAATTGCAATAAAATACTGTTCACCGTATGTCGGGTCTGATTCGGAAAATCCGGCTTTAGGTCCGAAGTCTCTTTTCTTGTTTCCGTTTACGTCAATATATAAAAAATCAAATTCAGGATTATACCTGCCTTTTTCCTGGCCCATTGTGCTAAGCATACCCCATGTGTTATCGGTAATTTCCTGGTACCGCAGTATTTCAGAGCTTTCAATCTTGCCATCACCGTTCTTATCAATGCCATCTTCGCCAACAGTTAACTTGCCGTCGCCGTTTACATCAATAAAAGTAAAATCGCCGCCATCGGCAAAGAAGAACATCGGGTGGAAAATATCGGCGCCTGAATCAACATCGCCAATTACCACACCCTTGCCTGTTAAAGGCTGGCCGTTTTTATCGGTGAATTTTTCCTTTAATACGGTCGAAGCTTCATATTTTTGTGAATACAACGCTGAAACAGCAAACATTATTGCTATTACTGCCAGAGAAACGAACTTTTTATTTATCATACGAACTGTAAATATAGCGTTAAATTTATGAATTTTCAATGAATTTATTGGTCATTCCCGCTCGCCTTGTTTCTAGGGTGTATGCGGGAATCTCAATCTAAAATTAGAGCCAACTCTTAACTATTTAAAAGCACTAAGAATTTAGTACCCTTATCCAATACACCAAAAATCAGCCTTTTGTTCCTTTGATTGATGATTCTTTGTTTCAAATCGGAGTGTTAGTCTCTCTGAAAAAAATAAATTTGCCCCTTTCAGAATTCATATGTTTACCTAAATTCCTTAATTACATGCTAAAAACAGCAATATCCCTTAAATACGCCACTCACATAATGCATTTTCGTTCTTTGACAAGGGGGGAAATGATTTATTATACTCGTGGTAGCAAAACAAATCTAGAATTTCAATAATGAATGTCGAGCAAACTGGAGAAGCTTTTCAACTTAATGCAGTCACTGGAAGCAAAGGCTGACTTGAAGAGAGTTACCAAAACCTGGGAGGATCTGCCTGATGGCATTCGCAAAGCGCTGGATAAAGCAATGAATATTGGCATACCCCGTGAGAAGGCTGTATATAGAGTTTCAAATGTGGATGGAGTAACACTTTGCCTGGCTGAATACAAAGATGAAAAAAATAATTTTACAGCAAGCTATCTGGTTTATGGGAGTGATGTCCTGTATGTGAATGAATCGTGAAACGTGAAACGTCAAAAAAATAAAAGCTAATTGCCTGCCTTACTGAGTGAAACGAAGGAAGGAAAAGAGTATCCTCTTGCGCGCGTGATAAGTAGGGCTAATTTAAAGCCCGGCAAATTTCTCCCCCTCTCTTAACGCGGGAGGGGAAGATAAAAAAATATTTTACCGCAGAGACGCAAAGTCGCAGAGAGATTTTAGAAGAAAAATAAATTTTATAAACCCTCAAACACCCGGAGGGATGTATCGGCAGGTATAGGCTACTCAGAGAAAGGTTTTAAAACTGAATTTGACTTAACATCTTCGTCGGATGCAAGTTTTATTGAAGAATTTTTGATTGAAAAATTGAAAGAGTTCACTGTGCCGTTTAGCTTAGCTCCGAGTTATCAGCTTAGTGAAAAACTCACAATCGAGCCAGGAGTAGGAATAGACTTATCATGGAATAATTCGGAAAAACAAAATGGATTTGAGATAATAAAGGATTTTGCATTTAGTGGCCCGGTATCTCTAAAAGCTATCTATAATTTTTCCTCAAAATGGGGTAGCGTATTGGAAATTAAATACAAATTGATTCCTGAAAATTTTGCAAATGAGAGTTCTTTAGTGAAGAAATTTAAATCAGACGACTTTAGTGTTTCTGTATGTATGAAATTTAAATTGTAGTGAGTAGAGCAAAGTAAGTGAAAAATAAAACCCTCAAACACCCGGAGGGATTGTCGGGTAAAAAAATAAAGGAAAAAAATGAAAACATTTATTTTCAGTATATTTATTTTATTTGCTTTTTTGTTTTCAAAAACTGTTAATTCGCAAAACCAATGGATAGATTTTAAAATGAAGGATGGAGAGAAAAAGCAAATAATAGTTAATTATGGGACCAACACAAAACTAATTTTTCTTGTTAGCGTACAAATTACGGAAGGGACATCATTAAAATTTGAAGGTTTAAGCGAATCTTATCCACAAGGTAGCATAAAGCTATGTAATTTAGATAGTAATTATATTGTTTTTTTGTAATTTGATGAATGACAATTTGGATTTTAACAAATATTGTTTTACCACTTGCTCCTATAATATTAAAATACATTATTATTAAAGCAGGGAAACCAGAAGCAATCAAGGTTAATTTATTTGAGATAAACGAATTGTTGTTTCTGAGTATATACTATTGTATAACGACACTTAATGCTACAGCTGTAGAACAAAAATATAGTAGTGTTTACAATAAATCGAGAAATTTTACCTATAGACTAATTCTGTTAATCAATATCACTATTAACTGTGTTTTTTTGGGCATGTATTATAGTAATACATTGAGTGATTTTATTTGGGGATATCTTGCTATCATAATTCCATTAAATGTTTTTTTGGCTTTGTCATATAAAATAATTTCTGAAAGAATTTTATAAAAGTATCATAGTTAACTATATCATTATTTTCCCCATTGTTGGTGCTACAAGACTTGTTTCTAAGTTCACCAACAACTTAGTTAAACTTGCCGTACTTTGCGTCTTTGCGGTTTAATGTATTTGCTTTTCTTTGTGACTTAGAGTCTTGGTGGCAGGCTTTTTGTTTTGCTTTTGCTTTCTTTGCGTTTTAAAGGGTTTTTGATTTTGATTCTTAATTCCTAATTCCTAATTCGTAATTGACTCAGCTTCCCCAATCACGGTTATATCTGAAATCAATGTTTATCGTCCGGTTCGAGACCTTCGCAATTACGGGCGGTACGCGTTTGAACTGATTAAATCGTATCTTCGCTTTTATGGTTTTAATGAAAGATAACTCAAATCCAATATCCTTCAACTCCTCATCACTGTATCGCTGGTCAATTAAATAATACAACAGCTCATCTGCTTCGCGGTAAGTGAAGCCAAGCTCGCCTTCATCGGTCTGCCCGCTCCATAAGTCAGCAGATGGTTTCTTTTTTATAATTTGTTTTGGACATTTAAGCAGTTCAGCCAGTTGCCATACCTGCGTTTTGTAAAGGTCGCCTAATGGATTTATCGCGCTGGCGGAATCACCATACAATGTTGAATAACCAAGAAGTATCTCCGTCTTATTGCCTGTACCAAGTACTAAAGCCTTTTTTTCGTTTGACTCATCATACAAGCATATCATCCTCATCCGTGCCATAATATTACCAAAGCGTACTTTATTTTTCAGAATATCAGGATCATTTTCGGCAAGGGCATCTACTGCGCCGGTTAGATTTATCAGCATGCTTTTTATGTTCAATGCTTTTACAACTGCAAGGGCGTCGCTTACACTATCAGCGCTTGAAGTTTTATACGGCATCAGAATACCCAGCACGTTTTTTGGTCCAAGTGCTTTGGCTGCTAAATAGGCCGCAACAGTGGAATCAATTCCGCCGCTTAAGCCCAATACAACTTTCCTGAGGCCAAACCTTGTGGTTTCCTGTTTAACAAAGTCAACCAGGACCTTAACTAGGTCCTGGTTAACGGGTATCTCAAATGGATTATTTCTTTTCGATGAGTTTTTAATTGCAGCTTTGCTTCGGGGTTTTTTCAATTAATTATCCCTGTTATCGCCATTAGAGTCTGATTATTACAGAAATTTTACTTTTTGGAAACCTGGTAAACGATTTTTCTGATTGTATCAAACTGAAGATAGGGGAACATTTCCTGTATCTTATCGATTGCTTCTCCTGCGCTCATTTCTCTTCTCATATCCTTGTACATCTGGCGTATCTTGTAATCGCGAATAGCTTTTTCATCTAATAATTTGTATTTCTTTAAATTATTGTATGTTTCGTCGTCTATCAGCTCGCTTAATGGATTATCGGTCTTTGACTTAACTGTCGGCTTCATATTTGCCCTTCCCGTCCTGAACGGACTTTTAGTTTATTAATATAACCTTTACTTTGAATACGGTAACTTGTTTAAAATATAGTCATCTCGTCTCCTAATGTTACAAATATAATTAAAAAGCAAGTTAAAAATCAAGTAATCCAAAGATTTAGCTCCATTTAATTATACTTAACTTTATATAAATATAGAGTTACGAAATTATTTTTTCTATATTATTTTAACGTAAATCCATCGGAAATCGTTTCATATTGGCTTTGGGCGACTTGCAATAACTTAATATTATTCCTATTTTTATTAAAATTTTAAGTGTTTATGGAAAGGTTTTTCAGGATATTTTATTACACCGCATTTACGGTATTTGTTCTTAGCTGCATTTTGGTCATATTTTCGTTTATTGTATCATTTATTGC
>JBDTNV010000180.1:0-5913 GCA_039933555.1 Ignavibacteria bacterium | reverse complement strand
ATCCGGCATCAAGAGCTGTCTTTGCAGCGCTTTCAGCTGCGACCTGAGCCGCAAATGGAGTATTCTTTTTTGAACCTTTAAAGCCCATTTTACCAGATGAAGCCCATGAAATTGTATTACCCTGAACATCGGTTAATGTAACAATTACATTATTGAAAGTAGCTTTAACATGCGCTACTCCTGTGGATTCAACGATAGCTTTCTTTTTAGTCTTTTTTACTGGCTGTGTTGTCATAATATATTAATTAAACTTTACGTGTTAATTCTGTGTGTAATTTTAACTCTTGTGTAAAAATAAATCTGTTCTACAGAATTATTTCTTAGCGGCTGCTTTTTTCTTTCCGGCAACAGTTTTTCTCTTGCCTTTTCTTGTCCTTGCATTGGTCTTGGTTCTCTGGCCTCTGACAGGAAGTCCTCTTCTATGTCTTTTGCCCCTGTTAGACCCGATATCCATAAGCCTCTTGATATTAGCCTGAACTTCAGATTTAAGCGCACCTTCCACTTTAATTTCTGATGTAATGATATTACGTATCAGGTTAACTTCGTCATCGGTAAGCTCACCGATTTTTTTATCTTCGCTTATACCTGTTCTTTCCAGTATTTTCTCAGCAGTTGTTCTGCCAATACCGAAAATGGATGTTAATCCTATTACTGCTCTTTTGTTTTTTGGAAGATCTATTCCAGCTATTCTTGCCAATTAATATTACTCCTGATAATTTATTTATCCCTGTCTTTGTTTGTGTTTCGGGTTTTTACAGATAACTCTGATGACACCTTTTCTCTTAATGATCTTGCAGTGTTCACACATTTTCTTAACCGAGCTTCTTACTTTCATTTTGGTTACCTCTTTATGCTTTTATTATAATGCAGTATTAAAACCTGTATTAATTATTTATATCTGTAAGTAATTCTTCCTCTTGTAAGGTCATAAGGAGAAAGTTCTACTGAAACTTTATCACCCTGAAGAATTTTAATAAAATTCATTCTCATTTTACCTGAAATGTGGGCTATTATCTCATGCCCGTTTTCAAGTTTTACTTTAAATGCTGCATTGGGCAGAGTATCAGTAATAATGCCATCAACTTTTATTGTTCCCTGCTTTGCCATTAAATTACTTTAGTTTTCCATAGTTAAAATTTCAGGCTGACCTTTTGTTATTAAAACCGAATGTTCGAAATGAGCACTTGGTTTCCCGTCAGCTGTAACATATGTCCATTTATCGTTTAATACTTTTACTTTGTAAGTTCCGTAATTTACCATCGGCTCAATTGCAACGGTCATTCCTTCTTTAAACTTTGTTCTGTATCCGCTGTGAAAATAATTCGGTATCGGCGGCTCCTCATGAAGTTCTTTACCTATCCCGTGTCCGACAAGATCTCTGACAACTGAAAATCCTGCTGATTCAACATGCTGCTGGATAGCCCTGGAAACATCATTGATAAAATTCCCGTCCTTTGCATTTTCAAGTCCAAGATAAAGGCTTTCTTCAGCAATTTTCAGCAATTTCTTCTTTGCGGGAGATACAACACCTACAGCGAAAGTTTTAGCTCCATCGCCGTAATAACCGTTCTTCTTAACTCCAACGTCTATGCTGACTATATCACCTTCAATGAGTTTCCTCACCCCTGGGAGACCATGAACAACTTCTTCATTTATAGATATACAGGCGCTTGCAGGAAAAATATTTTTATGAACTTTATAACCTTTAAATGCCGGAACAGCTTCTTTGGACCTGATAAAATCTTCTACCAATTCATCAATTTCAAGAGTAGTTATTCCCGGGTTTAGGAATTTTTCTATATATGAAAGAACACCTGCTACTATCGAACTGCTTTCTCTGATAGCATCTATTTCGCCAGCAGTCTTAACCAATTGAGTAACTCTACCCTCTTCTGCCCTTAATTTTTCCGCTCTTCATGAAACCGTCATAATGCCTCATAACAAGATGAGACTCTATTTGCTGAAGCGTATCAAGCGCAACACCAACTACAATAAGCAGACTGGTTCCGCCGAAGAACTGGGCTAAGCCCTGGGTTACACCTGCCTGCGCAATGAAAGCGGGCATGATAGCTATGATTGCAAGAAAAATTGAACCAGGTAGTGTAATTTTCGTTAAAATATTATCTATAAAATCAGAGGTAGCTTTGCCTGGCCTTACGCCCGGTACAAATCCGCCCTGCTTTTTCATATTATCTGACACATCTTTTGGATTGAACGCGATAGCCGTATAAAAATAAGTGAAAAATACTATCAGCGATCCATAAAAAAATGCATAAACTAAACTTGTATGATCAAAGTATTTTGAAATATCCTGCATAAACTGACTGTTTGGGAAAAATGTCAATATCGTATTTGGAACGAACATAATTGACTGAGCAAAAATTATAGGCATGACACCAGCCTGATTCACTCTAAGCGGAATATACTGAGTAACACCGCCATATATCTTTCTGCCAACAACCCGTTTAGCATATTGAACGGGAATCCGCCTCATTGCCTGGGTTACTAATACTACCCCCGCAATAATGAACACCAGACCCGCTATAATGATTAACTCAACTATAATACTTCTTGCACCTGATGCAACAACCTGATATTCATCAAGGAACGCATATGGAAGCCTGTCAATAATACCTACGAATATGATAAGTGAGATACCATTACCAATGCCGCGTTCTGTTATCTGTTCACCAAGCCACATCATGAATATTGTTCCTGCTGTCATAAGCACAATACAGGAAATTGCAAAAAGTACAGGTGATACATCGGGAGATACAATACTTACTCCTGAAACGTTTCTGCTCTTAAGCTGGACGCTAACCCCCCATGCCTGCATAAGCGCAACGGGTACAGTACCATATCTTGTAAGCTGGTTGATCTTTTTTCTACCAGTCTCGCCTTCTTTCTGAAGCTTCTGAAAATAAGGAACAACTGCTCCAAGCAGCTGAATTATAATTGATGCACTGATATAAGGCATAATGCCTAATGCAAAGAGCGCAGCGTTTTTAAAAGCACCGCCTACAAAAAGATCATATAAACCAAAAAGAGTATTATCAGATTGGTTTTTGGTAGCTTCAGCCAACAAACCGGTATCTATACCCGGCAGTGTTATATGAGCCCCAATTCTTACGACAATAAGGAGTAATACTGTGAATATTATCCTTTGCCTTAATTCCTGAATTTTAAATATATTTCTAAAACTATCAACAAAACTGCTCATAAAATGATTGCCTTGCCCCCGCTCTTTTCAATTTTATCGAGCGCAGTTTTACTAAACTTATGGGCGCTTATTTCGAGTTTTTGCTTAAATTCACCTTCACCAAGTACTTTTAATGGCTTCTTGCTGTTGGATATAATTCCCAGTTTGAATAAATTTTCAGGGTTTAAATTCTGGTCGCTGATTGTGCCCTTATCAAAAAAGCCCTGCAGCTTGCCAAGATTTAAAACTTGAAATTCAATTCTTCCCGGATTAGTAAATCCAAACTTCGGGAGCCTTCTTTGAATCGGCATCTGGCCGCCTTCAAACCATGCTCTAACTCCACTTCCTGAGCGTGACCCCTGACCATTCATACCCCTGGTAGAAGTTTTTCCGTGACCGGAACCAACACCTCTTCCAATTCTTTTTCTCTTTTTCTTTGAACCTTCTGCGTATTTTAGATTGCTTAAAACGTCCATTATCTTTTCCTAAAGTCTTACAATAAAGACCCCTCGTATTTCTACGAGGGGCCTAAATTTATATTAAAATATTAATTTACTTAGCGAAGTTATATGATGCGGAAATAATTCCGAATAAATCACTACCGCCTTCATTGTTGGATCCTGAAACAAAGTTAGGACCTCTCTTCAACCATCTTTCGCTAACAGTAGCATCGATGCTGAATCTGCCGAAATGGAAACCAGCACCCAAGTTAACAGTTGAAGCTGCATCACTTGGAACTAAGCTTGAAAATGATGATGTTGTAGTTTCAAACTTGTTTGAGTTGATTGATTTATTGAAACCCAATCTACCGGTAATCCAATCAGTAATTCTTGTTTCTAAAGCCATATTAAATGCAGGTGCTATGAAATCAGTATTTTTATTAGATACTGAACCAGAGTCGGTCTTGGTTGTGTTATAAGTAACAGTTACACCACCAGCAATCTGGATATCATCCATGATTGGCCAGTTTAAACCAACACCAGCGTTAACTCTCATAAAGCTGTAGTTTAATCCCGTTATGCTAACAGTTGTTCCGCCTGAAGTGAATGAACCCTTTGGCTGAAAACTGTAGGTAGAGAACCCTAATACAGGAACAACAGCAACTTTACTTCCTTTTGTTGGATAGATCCAGGCTCTGAAGTTTGCGCCGAATTCAATACCACCGCTGTTATCAATTGTTGAAGATGCACCGGTTGAAGTAGCTTCATTTTTGAATTTATTCATTCTGAACATGAATGTACCTTCAATCCAGCCTTTTTTAATCAAATACATGAAGCCTAAGTTAGCGCCCATTGAAGAAGAAGAATTTGTATTTACAGTGTTACCATTGGTATCTGTAAATTCAGCTTTGCCCATTGAAACATATGGAGCAAGGCCGATATGGAAATTCTTGTTTAATGATGTACCAATAAGACCCATAAAAGGAACTATAGGTGAGTTACCAGGTCTTAATGTATCCCTGTTAAACTCGCTCCAACGATCCTGTCTTTTGTTGATTATCATACCAAGATTCCATTTCTTGCCTACACCGAATGTAACACCGGCATTACCATCAAAATTGTCGTTTTCGCCAAATTGATTTAAATCGCCGAATGCATAATTCCTGTAGTAATTATTCCATGCTGGATTGTTAAATATATCTGTTGATGCATCCAGTATGAAAGGTGAACTGCCTAAAGCTGTGTATCTACCAGTTCCGCTCGGTATAGACTGTGAAAATGCTCCCACACCCATAACAAACAGTAACATAACTGCTAGAAAATGTTTTAACATTACTTTTTTTCCTCCTATAATGTTTATATTGTTGTTAAAAATCACTCAATCTCTACTTTATTCACGATGACGTCTTTCATGAACATTTCGATACTGAATGAAAATCTTAATTAGTAACTTCTACTAAATGTTTAACTTTAAAAATCATACCCCTTATTTGAGGAGTATCATTATGAACTCTTTTTTTTGATATTTTACCTAAACCCAAAGATTCAATTACCCGTTTTTGGTGTTTTGGCCTGTCAATCGTACTAGCTATTTGTTTTACTGTTATCTTTGCCATTTTGTTCTTGCTAGCCCTTTGATTAATTCATGAAAATTGTTTGCAAATCAGTACCTCTTCTTGTTGCCAGCGTTTTAGCGTCATAAATGTTCCTTAGAGCATTCATTGTTGCCTTAACCACGTTATGAGGGTTGGATGAACCTAAAGATTTCGTTAATACGTCCTGTATTCCCGCTGCTTCAAGTACCGCTCTAACTCCGCCGCCTGCGATTAAACCTGTTCCGGGTGTGGCTGGCTTTAACAATACTTTACCTGCTCCATATTTGCCAATAACCTCATGAGGCAATGTACCCTTTCTTAATGGGACAAAAACAAGGTTTTTCCTTGCATCTTCAGACCCTTTTGCAATGGCTGAAGCAACATCATTTGCTTTTCCAAGTCCTATACCTACATGGCCATTACCATCACCGGCAACTATAACTGAAGTAAAGCTGAATCTTCTTCCGCCTTTAACAACTTTAGCTACACGGCCAATATAGACCAATTTATCTTTTAACTGTAATTCGCCTGCTTTTACTTTTTTTGCCATTAAACGATATTTTCTAAACGTTTCTAATTACAAATATATATAAAAAAAATATAAAAATCCACAATATGCTAATATTTTAAAGAATTCAGTTCTCAGGGGAGGATTCGAACCTCCACTAACGGCTTCAAA
>JBDTNV010000179.1:0-6107 GCA_039933555.1 Ignavibacteria bacterium | reverse complement strand
ACAAGAACATCTGAAAATATTCTGTCAGTACCTCTTTGTCTTTTATTTGCTGTTCTTTTTCTCACTGCTTATATATAATTTTATTTTCTTATTCTGTTTAAAAACAGTCAAACGCTTGCGTTAGACCTTAATTGCATTCAATTATTTTTTGCCGCCAACTTTAGCTTTCTTAGCTCCGTATTTTGAACGCGCCTGTTTTCTATCGGCAACACCGCTTGAATCAACAGCGCCTCTTACGATATGATATCTTACACCCGGAAGATCTTTAACTCTGCCTCCGCGGATAAGAACAATTGAATGCTCCTGAAGATTATGCCCTTCACCCGGAATGTAAGCAGTTACTTCCATACCGTTACTTAAGCGTACCCTTGCAACTTTTCTCAAAGCTGAGTTTGGTTTCTTTGGTGTCGTTGTATATACTCTTGTGCATACTCCCCTTTTTTGAGGTGATGATTCCAGCGCCGGTGATTTGCTTTTGAACTTCAAAACTTTTCTGCCTTTGCGTACTAATTGATTGATTGTTGGCACGTAATATTCCTACCTTAGTCTTAATTTACTAAAATAAATTTCTGCGCTCATTTGCCTTAGGTGGCCTCTGATGAGCGGCATTCTTATTAGAAACCACAAAATTAGCGATTTTTTACGAAATAGTCAAGTTAGTGGATGATGGGGTGAAGGATATACTATATATTATATTGATAATTATGCACAAATAACGAAAATATTGAATTCTATTGCTTAATTAATGATTTATTCAGGAATTTAGTGGAAATTTAATAAAACTGAATGTCTCCATAATACCGGCAATAAGCTCCACCATCAGGATAAAGTTTTGAACGTATAATGAATCTCACTATTGTAAAACAAAAATTGTTCCCTCTACCACTAAAAGCATATGCGTATGAGCCGGGATTTATTGCCTGATTGTTTACAATGATTGAAGTGTCTCCACCAGGCTCTACGTATAATATACTAATGGTATCATATCAGAACAATTTTCTCTTTCTTAATGTTTGTATTATACATTGTGAGATTTAAATATTAAGATTTTCCATAAGTCTACAGTCTTCAAATATATCTATATTTTTGCTTATTTTAAATATTGAATTACTTTTATTGTTTGTAAATCAACAATTTTCATTATATTTGCTTTAATCGGAAATTTATAATAAATGATCAAAAAGCAGTTAGCCATACTTTCGGTATTTTTCATATTAGTTTGCGTTAGGACTCTGGCGCAGCCTGTATCCGGTGATGAACTCTCAGCGGATAAGATATACGAAAAAGTGGATAACTCTATTGTTGTAATCCTTGCTTATGATAACCTCGGGAATGTGTTTCAGGGCTCAGGTGTAGTTATCAATAAAGAAGGAATGATAGTGACCAATTATCATGTGTGCATGGATGCAACGAAAATTGAGATCAAACATTATTCCAAGGAACTGAAAAACGTCAGGGTCTATAAATACGATGAAGTAAAAGATATCCTGATATTAAAAACCGATGACCTCTCATTTGCTCCAATTGCAATCGGCAACAGCAGCAATTTAAAAGCGGGGCAAAGGATATATGCAGTCGGCTCACCTGAAGGTTACGAGAACTCCATTTCCGAAGGCATCATAAGTGGTTTCAGGACTGATGAAAACAATGTTAAGCTGATTCAAATGACCTGTCCCATTACCGACGGCTCATCAGGCGGCGCGGTGCTGAATTCAAAAGGTGAATTGATCGGATTAAGCGTTAGCGGTCAGCATGATGGCAGCCTGTACTTTGCTGTCCCGATAAATGATGTATTCGCATTGCTGGGTGTTGAAAATACAATTGCAGATGTAACTGACCCGGTGAAGTATTATGAAATTGGAACACTTGCAAACGAAAGTAAAGACTATAAAGAAGCTGAAATAAATTTCTCCAAGTATCTCGAAAAATTTTCGAATGATGTGAGCGCATACTATAACCGAGGTTACGCAAGGTTTAAGCTTAAAGAATATAAGAAAGCTATTAGTGATTTTTCAACAGCGCTGGAAACAAACAGTACCAGTGAATCATTTTTCTACCGCGCGAACTGTTATTACTCGCTTAAAGATTATCCCAATGCGCTTGCTGATTACACCAAAGCGCTTGAGCAGGAGCCCGATAATTCTGATATTTACTACAATCGTGGCTACGCGAATTTTAAGCAGAAGAATTATGCGGAATCAATTAAGGACTGGAAGCGCTCAATTGAGCTCAACCCGGCATATGAAAATGAGCTTGCTGTAAAGATCAGGATCGCTGAAGAAGAATCAGGACAATTGAATAAATAACCTGCCGGAAAAATGCTCCCAAAACATTTAAGAAGCTCCACCCAGTTTTATTTACTATTCGGTTTCCTGATAGTGACCGTAATTATAGTTGGACTTTACATCGGCTTCTTAAAATAAAAAAAGTTTGCAGCATCAGCAGTACAAGCCAAAGCCCTCTCAGCTAAATTCATAATTATAAATTTCAATTACAAACAATTATGCAATTCATATATTTCATAAGGCCGCACAAAGAAAATTTTTCGGAAACTATGACCGAAGAAGAAGGCAATATTATGGGTGAGCATTTTTTATACCTGCAGGATCTGCTTGAAAAGGGCAAATTAATTTTAGCCGGACCCGAAACAACCGGGAAATTCGGTATAGCAATTATTGAAACTGAATCTGAACAGGAAGCAAAGGATATTATGAATAATGACCCGGCAGTAAAGTCCGGAATAGTTTCCCCTGAATTGTATCCATATAGAGTCAGCCTTTTAAGTGCGAAATAGAGAACTAGTGAAATAGTGAGATAGTGAAATAGTGTTATATATGCTTTACTTCAGTTTTAAGGTTATGCTTTAAACCAATAAAAAAAGCAGAGAACAAATCATTTTCTCTGCTTTAATTTCAATTCTAAATATTTGATTTCACCGGTTCACCACTTCACCATTTCACCATTTCACTATTTTTTCTCAAATTCCAGTGAAACTGAGTTCATGCAGTAACGCAAACCCGTTGGTTCCGGACCGTCATCAAATACATGCCCAAGGTGAGCGCCGCAATTTGAGCACATTACTTCTGTTCTCTTCATACCGAGCGTATAATCTGTTTCCTCTTCAACATTTTCCTGCTTAATTGGCTTAAAGAAGCTTGGCCAACCGGTACCTGATTCAAACTTGGTATCAGAGGCAAACAAATCCTGCCCGCAGCATACACATTTATATACGCCTTCATCATGGTTATCCCAATACTTGTTCTTAAAGGGTCTTTCAGTCCCCTTTTCCCTGGCTACTCTATACTGTTCATCTGTTAGCTTCTGTTTCCATTCTTCGTCGGATTTCATTACTTTATATTTCCCTTCCTTTTGATTTGTTGAATCACTTATGCTGACTTTCTTATCAGAAGATATATTCCCGGGCTTCTGTGAACACCCGAAAAGCATACCAAAAGAAAGAATTAACGATAAAATAAACATTTTTTGCATTAGTTTGATTATTAATTACAAACATATATACGGGAAATATTGTTTCAGGGATTTAGCCCGCAGGTTAATGCATTTGAAAACCGCCTAACCCAAAAGCCACAAGCACAGCAATTAATAGAACAGCTGCGGTAATGCCAATGACTGCAATTGCCGTTACAATCTGGTTACTTTCCAAAATCTCAATTTTCAGCCAGGAAACGTCTTTAAGAGGTACAGTCTTTTCAATGTTTACATCTTCATAATATACAATAACATTGTTCACCCCTTTATGCTTTAATATAAATTTAGCCTCTTTATCCTTAACATCAATTTGAGTCCCGTTTTTGAGATTAAGTAATGATATCCTGTAGGTTTTATTAGCTGGAATTTTTTCAGGCTCAACATACTCAATTTTGCTTGAGACACATCCTGTAAAGCAAACGAGTACAATCAAAATTATGATTCTGAACAAGACAATATTTTTATAAATAAACATTTTTCATTTCCAGATAGCACCATTTACAGAATCTGCAATAATTCTAGATGAGTTTGTGTTCATATCGTAAACAGAATAATATGAAGGATGATACAGGTCCTGAGATGAATATAATATTTTAGTACCATCGCTTGACCATAAAGGATTACCTTCATATAAAGAAGGTGTATTCGTAATATTAGTTATATCTGTTCCGTTAGAATTCATTGTATAAATGTCATGAACATTCAGAACTTGCCTTGCAAAACATATTTTATTCCCGCTTGGAGACCAAGCAGCTTCGAAACCGCCGGTTAATTCAGTTAAATTATTTCCTGACGTATCTACAACGTATATTCTGGAATCAAATGCAGCCACTTTGCTTTGAAATACAATTTTTTTGCAATCCGGAGACCAGTCCAGATTAAACCCCTCTGAGATGTTAATACTGTCTTTTAAAAGTTTTTTGTACGTTCCGGAGATATTAGTAATATATAGACCAGTAGTTAAACCCTGCGGTGTTTCGAGGTATGCAATTAAGTCTCCACTAGGAGAAAATTTGGGGATATAAGCTGCGTTCATTATCCGGTCAGAAAGCAGAACATAACCGCTTCCATTTATATTCATTATACTCAATGTTGCGTTATAACCTGAAGTGAAAAGAAATTTCTCCGCATCGGGCGAAAGATCAAAATAATCCGTTTCGTAATTCCCTGTTGGGATCTTAGTGATATTAGTACCGTTAGTTTCAGCATAATATATTGCCGAAATTGCCATCATGTTTGTATCAATTTTACACAGTAAAATCCTGTTTTGTTTTGAACGGGAGCTTACAATGAGTGAGTCATTAAACAATTTATAACCTGTCCCATCCAACTTGATTGTGTAAGTTGAATATTTTAATGGGTGTTCCTTTTGTTTGTATAAATAAATATCAAAATCAGCAGTTGGATTACCGCCATTATTATTTACTACCGTATCATTGCCGCAGGAAATGATGAATATAAGTGTGAATAGAATTAAAAGGTTTTTCACTTTTCTATTATTTAGGTTACCCAAAATTAATAAATTTTTATTAATAAAACGAGATATTATATTAAACCATGTCAAACCGTGAACAAAAGATAATCATCTTAGCGGCAATATTAATATTTGTTATTATATTGATCAGAATAGTATTTTGAAATAACTGATTTTTATTCCTTTAATGATAATATATCTTAATTGTTATGATAAGATTAAGATCAAATATTAATATTCTACAATAAATTAGAATTATTTTAAAATATTAATTATATTTGCAATGAAAGATTGAAACGCGCCATAGACATAATAAAACTAAACCCTAGAGCCAAGAGATCACAAAATATCTCCCGAATATTTTTTACAACAATTCCGCAAACAATTTCTACTAAATATTGATGAAAAACGCTAAATCTCAAAAGAAAACTTTTGTACTCGATACCAATGTAATACTGCATGATTCATCATGTATAAACCAGTTTAAAGAACACGATATCGCAATACCTATTACGGTAATTGAAGAGCTTGATCATTTTAAGCGCGGAAGCCAGGTTATCAATCTGAATGCACGTGAATTCGCAAGGACACTCGATAACCTAACAGGTTCGGCTCTCTTCAATGGCGGCGTACCACTAGGCAAAGGCCGTGGCAGGGTTTCAATTGCTCTCAGCCGCGGTCTGAGCGATGAGATCCGTGAAATATTCAAAGAAGATACACCTGACCACAGAATATTAAGCGCAGCGCTCGAAATTCAGAAGAAGAAAAAGGATAACATAGTAATTCTTGTAAGCAAAGATGTAAATTTAAGAATGAAAGCCAAGGCTGTAGGCGTAAACGCTGAGGATTATACCACCGATAAAATTACAAATGTTGAGGAGCTATACAGCGGCAAGGAAACCGTTGAGAACTTTAATCACGATATAATTGAAAAACTCTATCACCCGCCATTTGAAGTACCGATCAAAACACACTTAAAGAAATCAAAAACAGAAATTGTACCCAATAAATACCTGGTGCTTAGGAATACAAGCCACTCAGTGCTTGCTTCAATGGATCTTAAGAACCAGATACTCCGAAAAGTTGATAAAAATCCGGTTTATGGAATTAAGCCGAGAAATGCTGAACAGACCTTCGCAATAGA
>JBDTNV010000178.1:0-6181 GCA_039933555.1 Ignavibacteria bacterium | reverse complement strand
TATTTGTTCTTAGCTGCATTTTGGTCATATTTTCGTTTATTGTATCATTTATTGCGTTCCTGTATTGGTCTTCTACCGTAATTCTGCAGTATATTATACAATCAATTTAAACTATGAGTTTAAACATTTGGTTTAGTTAAATTAACTAAACTCAATAAAATAAATAATTTTACGAAAAAAATAATTTTTAATGATCAAAACTACAAATTTAAGTTTTCGGCATTTAAGGTATCTATTATATATAACAATAATCCCAGTCCTTTTCTTCTCTGCATGCAAGCAGGTGGATGAAGTAATTACTACCATTGATCCGCCAGTTGTTGTTGATACCACAAGAATTTTTTCTAAAACATACGGCACTACGCTTTCTGATCTAGTTACGGGTGTAAGGCAGACAAATGACGGCGGACTTATCGCATGCGGTTATACTATTGCAGGAGCATTTGGTGATAATGACATATTCATAACCAAAACAGACGGCAGGGGAAATATCGTTTGGTCTAACTTATACGGCGGCGTTGGAAATGACCAGGCCAATTCAATAGAAAAAACTGCTGACGGAAGTTTTATTATTTGCGGTACAACATCATCTTTCAGCGGAACATTTGACCCGTTTGCAATGAAGATAAACCAATCGGGAACAATTGAGTGGAGCAAATATTACAGGTGGTGGAACGAAGATTACGGCAATTCAATTATACAGACACCGGATGCAGGATATATAATAACAGGTTATTCTAACTCTTTCAGCATAGGTATGTACGATGTGTACTCGCTTAAAATTGATCAGTCAGGCGGCTTAATGTGGGCCAGGGCCTATGGCGGCCTGCAGAATGATTATGGTAACTCAATAACAACGACTCCTGATGGCGGATATATGATAGGCGGTTATACTTTCTCATATGGCGCAAATGGTGATGCTTATATCGTCAGGATGTACGGGGACGGCGCTTTAAAGTGGTCTAAGACATACGGCGGCCTTGGTTTTGATAATATCAAAGATATACGGAATGTTTCAAACGGGTTTATTGCCTGCGGTTCGACAAGTTCATTTGCGCTCGCTTTTGAAAGCGCGTATGTATTCAACATTGATAACCAGGATGGCTTTGTTTACTGGTCTAGAACATTCGGCGGTAACGGACAGGGTGTATCTAATTTTTCCAAAGTTCTGCCTGCGCCTGATGGTGGTTACCTGCTTGCAGGAAGCCTTCAGGATGTTGCCGAGAACCAACAGGATATTGCGCTTGTAAAGCTGTTTGGTGATGGTGCCTTTAATTATTCCAAAATATTCGGTGGTGTGGCTAATGATGCCGGTTCATCATTATCTTTCAAATCTGATGGAGGGATACTGCTTTCGGCCAATACTTCTTCATTTGGGGCCGGAACTAATGATATGTATATCCTGAGTCTTTTCGATAACGGCACTGGCTGCCTGCCGGATAGGCCCGTAACACCAATTGGCGGCGACCCTGTGACCGAAGTGAACGCACAGACATCTGCATATCTTGATATTAATTTCTACGATACAGAACCCGCAGGGTGGAACGTTGCTTCATTTAGTGTTTTAAATAATTCGCAGTGTAAGATCAATCCGTAACAAAAATTTAATTGAAAGTACAATTTGAAAGTACCAACATATCATAAATTCGGTTTAACAAAAGCGCAACTTCAAATTGCTGAGTCAAGAGATAAAAAGATCAGTGATATACTCACTCATCATTTAACTATTGGCATTGGTCTTGCGTTCGGTCTTGTGCTTTATATCCTCTATTTTAATAAAGTGAGGCCTGATTCATTCATACAAATTGTAGTACAGATCTTTCTCTTCGGAAGTATAGGTATTATTTGTGTGGGAATACCGGCTCTGTTATTCAAGCTTGCTGAGATGTTCTATTTTAAGCAAAAGGAAAAGACCGATGAGCACCAAACTATAACAAGATATAATCAACAGCGTGATACATATGATTTCTGGAAGATAAGGAAGGACTACGGTTTCTGGAATATGATGGACGGCCTGAGCTTTGAGAAGGAAGTAATGAGCCTCTATCTGCATTTGGGATATGAAGATATGGAAGAACTTGCATCTGAAGAGTTCCCGGATGAGAGAATTCTGAAATTTGTGGATAAATGCTATTATTTCTCTTTCTATACTAAAATTCTTGAATTTAAAAATACAGAAGAAATTGATAAATTGTTAATAAGAAAAGAAAACAGTAAGTGTGATTTCCTGAATTTGTATTCTGCAAAAGGCTTCAGTAAGAAGGTCATTGAATACGTGAAGGAAAAACCAGTTAATTTATTCGATATAAACGGGATAATAAAAGTTGTCAGAACAGTTAAAGAAATCTGAACCGGATTCAAAAACAAATAACAAGAACACTAAGATCCTTGCAACGCTAGGTCCTGCGACTGATACCAAAGAAAAAATAATCGAGCTTATCTCTGCCGGTATTGATGGTGTACGCCTGAATTTTTCTCACGGGGGGCACGATTACTATGACCAGGTATTTAAGAATGTTAACGATGCCTGCGTTGCTACAAGCGAGCCTATTGCTATATTAATTGACCTGCAGGGACCCAAGATCCGTGTGGGTGAGCTGCTGCTTCCTGAATACGAGCTTAAGGAACACGACAATGTTGAAATTATCATGCAAGATGTTGTGGGTACAAAGGAAAAGTTTTCATGCTCATACAAAGGGCTTGCCAAGGATGCAAAGATAGGTGATAATATCTACATAGATGACGGCTTGATAAAGCTTCTTGTAATCGCCATTGACCATGATTCAATTTTCTGTGTTGTCCTGGAAGGCGGAACCCTGAAGCCGCGAAAAGGTATAAACCTGCCCGGAATGCAGCTAAGCCTGCCATCGCTGAGTGTGAAGGATTACGAAGACCTTGATTTTGCGTTAACGCACAGGGTTGATTTCATTGCTCTTTCTTTTGTGCGCAAAGCAAGTGATATAACGGAATTGAGAAAGTACCTTACTGATAAGGGATATGATAAAAATATTATCGCCAAGATTGAAAAACCGGAGGCTGTAAGTAATTTCGATGAAATCCTAGAAGCCGCCGATGGTATTATGATCGCAAGGGGTGATTTGGGTGTAGAGCTTCCTCCTGAAGAAGTGCCGGTAATACAGAAAAGCATCATACGCAAATGCAATATGCATGGTAAGCTTGTAATTACCGCAACCCAGATGCTGGAATCAATGATACATAATGCGATACCAACACGCGCGGAAACCAGTGATGTTGCAAATGCAGTTTGGGACGGAACCGATGTAGTTATGCTAAGCGGTGAAACTTCTGTTGGAGAGTATCCTATAGACGCTGTTGATATGATGCAGAAAATTCTTATTAAGACTGAGGCAAATATGAACCTCGCGAATTATCAACGGAAAGATGCACCGCTGACACTTGAAGAAACTGTGTTTGATTCCGTTGGCAAAGCGCTCGCAGATATGGCCGTACAGCTAAATGCAGAGGCTGTAGTATCATTTACACGCAGGGGAAGGATGGCTAAGGCTATGAGTAAGTTCAGGCCCAATACAAGGATCGTAGCAATGTCTGATAGCTTTGAAGTAATGAACGTATTACGACTTATTTGGGGCATAATCCCCATTTATTTTGAAGACTTGCCGGATGAACCTACTGCAATTAAGGTTGCCAAAAAGATCCTCAAAGAAAAAAGTGTTGTATCCGAAGGTGCAACAATAATATTTACATCCGGTGCTCCTTTAGACGAAAAAGGCAAAGACATCTGGATTCGCTTTGCAAAAGCATAAATTAGCTAATATCGTTAGAAAATATAGCTATTTCAAGTGAGCTATATTTTAGGATAATCAGTTAACTTTGTTGTGGTAGTATAGACAAGTTTTGCCCATACAATAGAATTTAACATATGAAAACATACAATTACAAATACCTGATTGGTATCTTAGGCGCTATAATTATATTCGTATCAATAGGAATCGTTTCGTACATAAATCTTGATAAAGATGAAAATGCAGGAAGTGATGCAGCATTTTCTTACGATATACTGAATACTTTAAAAGAGGTTGAAAACGGCGATAAGGATATCAGCCTTGCCAGACGCGGTTACATTATGAGCGGAGACAGAATATTTCTGGAGACTTTCCAGCCTGTTAAAAGTGATATCAGGGAGAAACTGCTTAAGCTTGACGTGTTGACAAAAGGGGATATGCCTCAAAACAGAAACATAGAAATGCTTAGGACAATTCTTTATCAAAAAATTGCTTTAGCGGAAACCTCCGCTTCACTCTACATGATCAAAAGTGAATATGACATCAATCAGCAAATGGTATCAGCAAGTACAATTGTATTAAATTTTGTCTTAATACGATTGTTCAAAGAAATTGAAGATTACCAAAGGTCGTTACTGCAGCAAAAAGTGGAAGATGAAGCTTTTGCAGAAAAGCTTACAAGGCAGTTTATTGTAGGCGGCAACATAATTGCTTTTATGATGATACTGGCTTCAATTTTAGTAGCCAGAAAGAAAAGTCTGCAGAAATTAAGAGAAACAGAAGTAAGAAAAGGAAAAGAAAGTGAACTGAGAAACAAGCAGACGGAGCTGGAATTACTTGTGAATATTATGCCGGTCGGAGTGTACTATGTTGATGATGCAGAAAATTGCACTTTTGTAAACGATAGCTGGTGCAAAATGACAGGGTATATGCCGGCAGATGTATATGGTACAAGTATAGTCAATATTGTACATCCGGGTGACAGGGAACGCACCTTTACTTCTTTCCTTAAGGCAATAGATACAGGAACAAATTTCCATGATGAGTACCGTTATGTTTGCAAAAACGGCGAAATCAAGTATATTATCGGGCAGGCAACTGCAAGAAAAAATGCTGATGGCAGGATTATTGGTTTCATTGGCTCCGTAATTGATATGACAAAACAGCATATTTACCAGGAAGAGCTAGTTAAATTTAACACGCTTTTTGAAAGCATCGCCGAAGGTATCCCTGACCCCATATTTGTAAAGGATATTGACGGGAAGTACGAATTCATAAATAGCTCTGCGGCAAAAATGATAGGTAAAGATATAGAGGATATTATTGGAAAGAACGATTTCGATGTGTTTTCAGAAACTGTTGCGAAAGAGACCATTGAAAGAGATAAACTGGTCTACGAAGCCAAATGTAATATTAATTATGAGGTAACTTCAGTTATGCCTGACGGCCTTATCAAAACTTTCCTTTCAACAAAAGGTATACTCCATAATTCAAAGAATAAACCGGTAGGACTATTCGGGATATTAAGGGATATTACTTCAATGAAGGAGAATGAAACACAGATAAAAAGGTCACTTGCAGAAAAGGAAACTTTGCTTCGTGAAACCCATCACAGGGTGAAGAATAATCTTCAGATTGTTGCAAGCCTTCTCAGGCTGCAATCCGGCTATATTAAAGATGAAGAATCAAAGCATTTCTTCCTGGATAGCCAGAACAGGATCAAAACAATAGCAGTTCTGCACGAAAAACTTTATGGCTCGGAAAAATATTCTCACGTTGATATCAAAAGATATGTTGAGCAGTTAATGGAAATTCTTGTTACATCTTTTGGGATCGACCAAAACAGGATAAAAATTACAACTGATATAGAAGAAATGGATATCGATATTGAATATTCGGTTCCAATCGGACTGGTAATTAATGAAATTATTACTAACTCTTTTAAATACGCATTTGATGAAAACCAGCGTGGTGAAATATTTATAAATATTCGGAAAATGGGTGAAGAACTAATGATTAATATTGGTGATAATGGCAAAGGTTTAAGTGAAGAGCTCGATGTAAGAAACCTGAAATCATTAGGCCTCCAGCTGATCTTTACACTAATTGAAGGACAGCTTGCAGGAAAAGTTAAATTCCTCCCAAGCGATAAAGGGCTTGTGTTCGGAATTACAATTCCGATGAAAGTGCCCGTTTTAGAGCAAATTTAATAGTTCTAATGTCGTAAAAAATACTACATTAACTTAGTTCTATGCACTACATACAAATCAAACCCGGTATATTATATTTGTATAGAAAGAAAATAAACTTAACATATTAATATAAGACATGAAACATTTAACCTTTGCGAAATACACGATTAACCCCTTCTGATTTTTTCCTCTTTTTTTCTTCTAGATATACTTCTAATAGTCCCC
>JBDTNV010000177.1:0-6205 GCA_039933555.1 Ignavibacteria bacterium | reverse complement strand
TACTACGGAACTACTGGTAAAATTTCCGGAGTAGTAAGAGATGACAAAGGCGAGCTGTTAATAGGCGCCAGAATTGAAGTTGAGGGAACGCAATTAAGATCAGGTACTGACGATAACGGTCAGTATGCTATTTTAAATGTCCCTGTCGGGAATTATTCAGTTAAATGTACTTATGTGGGTTATGATCCACAAGTTCAAAAAGATGTTAAAGTGAGCGCTGATATAACGACAGAGATTAATTTCACAATGTCCACCGGAGGCGTGGTTATTGATACGTTTGTTGTCATTGCCAAAAGAAAAACAATAGATAACGGCAGCGGCAAGATCATTGGTTCGGAATTTATTGAAAATACAGGTATCCACGGTATAGAAAATATCGTTGCTAAGACCAGCGGTGTTGTTCAGGATGAAAAGGGCCAGAACATCAATATCAGGGGTGGCAGAACAGGCGAAACACAGATCATTATAGATGGTGTAGTAACTAATAATCCGCTTGATAGAGGCTCTACGGCCAATGTTTCAAACGGCGCATTGCAGGAATTAGCAGTATTAACAGGCGGTTTCAGCGCCGAATATGGCAACGTTCTTAGCGGTGTTATCAACGTTACAACTAAATCAGCTCAAACCAATTATACAGGTTCAGTTGAAGTTGTCTCGGATGTAATTGCAGGTGATTATATTAAAACAACATCACAGGGCTATAATATTTATAGTGTCAGCTTAGGCGGACCTGTTATCCCTACAAAAAAACTAAGCAAATATTGGTCAATTTTCGGAAGTTATGAAAAGACCTACAATCTGGTAGATCAGCCGATTTCAACTGATGTTGCTAAGATGTGGTCTGATGACGGCATTTTGCCAAACTTCTCAAGAAGTGGTCAATCATATACAGGTAAGACAAATATCAACGTTGATGAAATGACTAAAGGTAAGTTAAAAATAAATTTAACTGCCGGCTATTTTGGCAACGATGAAACATCAAGGTTGTGGACAGGGTCTTTTGGAAAATATAATTCTTATCATAACCCGCTTGTTAAAGATAACAACCAGCAGGGTTATGTAAAAATTAACCAGTCGTTTGGTTCAAAAACAGTGTATGACCTGCAGGCTTCTTATTTGCAGAGTACATACAAAAGAGGTGATGGTGTATTCTTTGTTGACGGAATGGTGCAAAGTCTGCCAGGTGAAGATGGTTTCATGTATCCATCTATATTAGCTTACGGTGATACAAATACTGTACTCGGAATTACAGGTATGGGCGGAACAGTTTCATCCAGCGCGAATTTCCGTGTTTTCAGAAATCCCGGAACAGTAAGCGGTCAGTATGATAAAAAGAAAACACAGGCACTTTCTTTTAATTTGAATTTCACTCACCAATTGTTGACCAAAAAATTCGGAAGTCATGAATTGAAATTTGGCGGTGAATACAAACAGTTTAAAGTAAGGAATTTCAGCGCTAATGTTATTGGATATAGCTCATTGCCAAACCCAAATAAATATGCTAATGGTAATGTAATAAATAATCCGGTAATAGATGAAAACGGTGCAAATGCAAACTTTTTGGAAGCTTATGGATATGATGTTTTTGGAAATGAAATTGAAGAAGATTACATAGTAAATGGTTTAAATGTTACTGAAGCCCCCAAGAAACCGAGAATAGGCGCATTCTATTTCCTGGATAAAATGGAATTCAGTTATTTTAATACAAATATTGGTCTTAGAATAGATTACATGGACCCAAATACTTTGGTTCCTATTGATTACCAGAATTTAAAGGGTGCTGATGGAGTTCTAAACGAAGCTGATTACAAGAAAGTTGAAAAAACTTTTGAATTCAGTCCAAGATTAGGTTTCTCATTCCCAATAACTGAAAAAACAATTTTCCATGCGCAATATGGAAAATTTATTCAGCTTCCGGCGCTTGAAAATCTTTATGAGAACCAGAGAGTTATCAGAGATCTTGCAGATGGCGGTGTAGGTTATTTTACAGTCTTTAATAACCCGTTGATTAAACCTGAGAGAACTACTGCATATGAATTAGGTGTAAAACATACAGCAGGTGATTATCTTACATTAGGTCTAACAGCGTTTTATAAAGAAACAGCTGATCTTATTCAGGCAAGAAATATCAAAGCTCAGGATAATTCATATAGTTTCGCGATATACGATAATGGTGACTTCGGTATAGTTAGAGGAATTGATTTCAGTCTTGATCTCCGAAGAATAAACAGGTTAAGAGCATCAGTATCCTATAGTCTCTCATTTGCTTCAGGTACAGGTTCTGATATCAACAGTCAAAGCAATATTGCTTATAATGGTGATGAACAACCAAAGATACCTACAGCATTGGATTACGATCAAAGGCATACAGGAAGTGTTGAACTTGATTACAGATGGGGAACATCAGACATTCCTAAAGGATTCTGGGGCGGTGTACTTTCAAGATTAGGAATTAACGCTCTGTTTAGTTTTAACTCAGGCAGGCCATACACACCTTCTGATAATTCAAGAGACCCGTTGGCTGTTGTATCATCTGTGGGTGGTAACAGACCAATTGCTCCATTGAATTCAGCTTATTCACCGTGGAATTTAAGACTTGACCTCAAGATAGACAAATCATTCAAGATATTCGATAAATTAAGCGCTAATCTTTATATCTTAGCAATTAACGTATTGGATCAGGAATTGATCAGTGATGTATTTGCTACTTCCGGAGAAGCAGGTAATACAGGATTTCTGGATAGCTATCCGGGAAGATTGTGGGCTCAGCAGAACGGTCAGGAAGCTGTTGATCTTTATAATATAAGGTCACATGCTATCAATAACTACGGTCCGCCAAGACAGGTTAGGCTCGGATTCAGATTATTTTTTAATTAATTATCGGAGTGTTAATAAATATGAAAAAATTATCATTTAATATTATTTTACTGATCATCACAGGGGTGTTTTTAATATACCCTGTAAAAGATCAATATGCGAAAGAAAGAAAAGGTTATAATCCGGTAAGAATGAATGCCGGTAATACCAATAATTTTCTTCAAGTCAACAACATTAATACCATTTTCAGAAGTGATGGTTACTTCAACTATGATAAAGTTAACTTTGCAAATGGTGACGCGGGAATGATTTGGCCCGTTTCTTCTCCGCAAAGGTTAACCGCTATTTTTACAACAGGTATTTTTGTAGGTGCTAAAATAAATGGTGAACTGCGGACAGCAGCATCGATGTACAACACGCATTTTTCACCGGGTAATATTCCAACTGTTGGTTCCATTCCGGGTTCCTCAGTATGTTCTGACCCAAGGATAAAGAATTACCAGGTTAATTTAACTGATCCTTCTTTAATTAATGGCGGTCAAAGAATAAAAAATGCTGCCGGAAGAGACTATACAATTCAATATGATTCATGGGCTAGCTGGCCCGTTGATTTGGGTGCGCCATATGTTGAAGTTAACGGCATACCGGGTTATCAGCCTGAATTTGACGGCGATAGGCCGGGAGTTGGCAACAGTGCAGCACGTCCGGATGAAATTATCTGGTGTGTGTTCATGGACTATACTAACTGCACAAACAACCAGCATGTTGCAGAAATTTCACTTCCCGGCGGTACACCGCCAATGGGTCTTGAAGTACAGCAAACATCGTTTGCATTTCTGGCTCCTGGTTTATTGAATATGTATTTTGTAAAGTGGAAAATGATCAATAAGAGTAATGATGTATGGGATAGTACATATACTGCAGTTGCATGCGATCCTGATTTAGGCGATGCAAATGACGATGCAGTAGGCTGCGATTCTGTAAGTAACATTGCTTTTTGCTATAATTTTGGTAATAATGATGCTAAATACGGTGCCGCTCCGCCTGCAGTGGGTTATAAATACTTGCAAAGCCCAATAGTTTTTACAGGTAATCCGGCAGATACTGCAAAATTACCATATGGAAATTTAATAGGGTATAGAGCTTTAGGACTTTCAAGCTTTAACTACTTTGCAAACTTATCAGGTAACCAGTGTTTGGGTGATCCTGATGCGGCTATTAACGCTTATAATTTTATGACCGGTAAAGATGGCTGCGGCAACCCGCTTGTTAACTGGGTTACCGGAAATCCTACCAAATATAAATGGAGCGGAGATGCTTGTAACAAAACAGGATGGTATGACAGCGTTCAGGGAGATAAAAGATTCCTTCAGTGCAGCGGACCTTTTGTAATGAATTCTCAGGATACTCAGATCATATGTATCGGATCTTTCATTGAAAGAGGATCAAGCAATAACCTGAGTGTTTGTGCGCTCTTGGATGCAGGTGAAAGGGTTCAGCAATTTTATAATTCAAATTTTGCCGCAACTCCTCTTCCACCGGCCCCACAGGTTAATGTTGTCGCAAATGGTGATGGCAATATCAGTTTATATTGGGGTACAAGATCTGAAAGTTATGACGTGTATGATTCACTTGGAAGAACAGGAAGATGGAGATTCCAGGGATATAACGTTTACCAGGTAAAACCCGGAACTTCTGGTGATAAAGAAACAGAAAGAGTTTTGCTTGCAACTTATGATGTTGTAGACTCCATTTTAACTGTCTATGACACCCTGAATGTAATTCAACCAAATGGTACTACGCAGCCGGAATATAAGCCAGTTGCTTTTGGTACAAACACCGGAGTTGCCAGGGTTCTTTCTATGACCGTGAATAAGTATCCGGTAGGCGATAACAATTTCTTTATAAATGGTACTACGTATAAATTTGCAGTAACAGCTTATGGGGTTAACTTACTCGCCGGCAGACCATTTAAAGTATTGGAAAACCCGGTTTCTGCACAGGTGATCAATGTTATTCCTAATTTCCCGATCATGGGTACTAATTTTATTAATAAACAATTTGATACTCTTTCAATTAGTAAACCAGACAAGGTTTTCATACCGGTAGTTATTGATCCATTAAGGGTCGTATCTGCAAATTACAGAATGGTATTTACTTCTGATACAACATGGGATGTATATAGGATACAAAATGCTCAGATTGATACCATTTTAAGAAGAAACGTTAGTTTGTCATTGGCAAATATAAACGTTCAAATTGGTGATGGTATATTGTTTAGAGCAGATAAAATACCGGGAACTATGTATGGTGTTATCAAGGACCCAAGTCCAACTTCGAAATCTGTTAACAAAGGCTGGAATTATACCGGCGGAACAGTCAATTTAGGCGGTGCCGATACTACAGCTCTCAAGACTGCTTTAACTACAGGTTATAAACCACCTCAAAGTTTATCGATGGGTCTAAGCTGGCCTTCAGGAGCTAATTTCAGGGCAGGATATACCAGTAAGATCGACTCTGTTGTGTTCCTTCACACATCAGCGCTTAAGAGAGTAAAAATAACTTTTGGACAAACCCAAAAGGCCTATAGATACAGAGGAACGTTATTGTTCTCACCTTACCAGGATTATGTTGATGTTCCTTTCAAGGTTGAGCTTGATGATCCTCAGGATACAAACTCAACAGTACCAAGGCAGCTTAATGTTGCATTCTATGATGGTGATTCCAGCGGTACATGGAACCCCAAAAACACTCCTGACGGCGGATTTGAATTTGTTTATATTATGTATTCAACATACGATCCTAATCCGAATACATTCTATACAACCAAAAATGTTCAGTTGGTTGCTCAATTCCGTAATATGGACGTAATGTATGTTTGGCAGCCAAGATTGCTAACAAGCGGCCCGGCATACAGTAATGGTGATGTATTGGAAATTGTGCCTTATACAAGGCTTCAATACCAGCAGTCACCTGGTACAGTCACAGTAATTGAAACAGGAAATACAACTGCTCCGACAATTGGCAGTACTGAGTTAGCATCATCAAGAGGTGAATTATCAACGGTAAGGGTTGTTCCTAATCCTTATTATGGTGGCCAAAGCCAGGAATCAAGTCCGTTTGACAGGTTTGTAAAATTCATGAATATGCCTAAGACAGCTACAATTTATATATATTCATTGAATGGAAACCTGGTAAGACAGATCAATAAAGATGATAATAATACTTCGATCAATTGGGATCTGTTAAATACAGATAGAATTCCAATAGCAAGCGGAATTTATATAGCATATATAGATGCTCCGGGTATTGGAACCAAAACGATCAAATTGGCTATATTCACACCGGAAGAAAGAATTGATTCCTTCTAAACAGTATTGTAAAAAAA
>JBDTNV010000176.1:0-6341 GCA_039933555.1 Ignavibacteria bacterium | reverse complement strand
TGCCTTTGGCAGTTTCTGCCATTTCACTTCTCGGGTCTTCGACCCGATAAGTCGTGGGCCACTCCCGCATAAAATGCGATAAAACCCTGTTTTTGGATGTTTCTTCAACAGGATTACAAATTTAACAAAACATATTTTTATTTAAAAGATAATAAATTTAGCTGATATGAGCCTTTTTCTACAGGTATTATCCTGACAATTGAATTATGTTCAAAGCAAAAGGCGGTAATCAGCCGCCTTTTTGGGGGGAAAAAATTGAAAACAGTTATGCTTAGTTCTTTTATGCTAAGTTTAGTTCTTTTTCTGTTTTCGGGGTATGAAAAATGTTTTTATTATTATTGCGTGTCTCAACTTTAATATGGCCAAGCATTATTGCCTGAACTTCATTTTCTTCGGCAATGTTATTAAGCTTGGTAAAGTATGTGACATATTTATTGCGGAACTCTTTGGCTTCTTTATGTTTTCCCGCTGCATTGTGGCTCTCGCAGTATATCTTATAGATATTACTTAGGTCTTTGTATGAATTAGTTGATTTTGCAAGTTCTTCTGCAACGGATAAGTAACCTGAAACTCTTTCTGAATCCTTAAACTTCAGATATAATTTTGCCAGCCCGGTATTTATTCTTAATATGTTGACAATATCATTTGAAACTTGTGAATTCTTAAGTGCCTCATGGAAATATTTCTTGCTTTCGCAAAAGTCATTCAGCTCCAGGTACAGCTCGCCAATCTCGCATAAGGTATGGTCAACGGAGCTCTTATCGCCTATTTCTGTGTAATACTTTAATGCCCTGTTATAGTATTTAACCGCCTCAGGGAAGCATCTCATGTTTTTGTATGATTTCCCAAGGTTACTGTACACCTGTGTTTCAGCCTGCCTGTTCCCGAATTTCTTCATAATTATCATAGCTTCGGTCAGGTAAGTTATAGCATTTGCAAACTCACTCATGTAGATGTATGTTCTGCCTATGTTGGCAAGCGTAAAGCTTTCGTCAATTAAATTCTTAGCTGCCTGGGTTTTCTTCAGCGCCTCAATAAAATACATAAGCGCTTCCTGGTAACGGCCAATTTCAAGATATACTATCCCCAGATTATTGTATAAAGCATAGTGAATTGGTTCGCCGCTCGACTTATATAAACTAAGGCTTTCAAGGTAATTATTGAGCGATGCCCTAAGATCTCCGTATTGCTGATATGATAATCCCCTGTTGGTGATCACAGTTGCGGTGAATGTAAGGTCACCGATATTATGCAGAACAAATATGCACTTATCATAATACTCAATAGCCTTTTTAAAATCGCTTAAATTGTAATGTACATTCGCAATTGAGTTGAGCGTCCTTGACTCGCCTTTTTTATCATTTAATTTTGTATACAGGTTTAAAGCTTCATCATAGTAACCAATTGCGGCTTCAAAGTTTGAGCTCAGCCTGCATGCTATTCCGGCGCCAAGATACGCCTCAGCAAGGCCTTTTGAATAACCTGAAACCAGCGCGAGGCTTATTGCTTCCTTGCTTAATTTCAGTGCCTCTGCAGCATTATTCTTCAGTGAATCCTTTACTTCCAGATTCAGCTTGTCAACTTCTTTGTTGGGGGCCGTAATTTCTTTATTTTCTATTAAACTCATTTTGCTTTTGGGTTAATAAAGTTTAAGGATATTTTATTTTATTAAAGACATTTTTTTGATATCTCTATAACTGCCTGCTGAAAATTCATAAAAATATATCCCGGTTGAAAGATTTTTGTTAGTATAATTAATACTATAGCTTCCCTTCTCCATATAACGGTCTGCTAATATATCCACAACTTTGCCAAGCATATCATAAACAACCAGCTTTACATTTGCTGATTCAGAGAGGTCAAATTGTATTACAGTTGAAGGATTGAACGGATTTGGAAAGTTCTGATGTAAAACAAAGCTCTCAGGCTGGTTAACTGATTCTTCCTTGCTGGTGTTTTCATCTTTTATCATAACAGTTGAAATAACAGAACTGTTATCATGCCCGTCAATAATTAATTCACTGTAGCCGGTTACATAAATAGATGAACTGTTGTTGTTGCCTGATACTGATATATCTTTTGCCACATCTTCGCTGTTACCTGACATGCTGTATCTTTGTGTTTCGGTAATGGCACCATTATTGTTCATCTTCACTGTTGCATAATCGTGGTTTTGGTTTGTACCCCAGCTTGCTCCTGTTACAATAACTTTATTGCCCGGCAAGAGAGCAATTGCATTTGCAATATCACTTCCGTTGCCCGGTCCGTTATATTTAGAAACCCACTTCTCTGTGCCGGTGTATGTGTAATCAACGGTTAAATAGTCAAGTCCGTTGTTTACTGTTGAAGTCTGTCCTGTAATATATACCCTGTCTTTATCATCATCAACAATTATACCCCAGGCTTTATCTTCGGAGGTACCGCCTTCACCGTTATAAGTTTTTTCCCACTTAAAACTCCCGTTTGAGCTATACTTCAGCAGTACAGCGTCTGTATTCTGTGTATTGGATGTCGGGGAAACATAACCGGTAACATAAATGTTATCGTTCTGGTCAACGGCAATTCCAAATGCTTTATCTGTAGCTTCTGAGCCGCCATCCCTTTTTTTGGCCCATATTTTAATACCAAGTGGACTGTATTTTATGACTGCGATATCTTCCTGACTCTCAGAAGTCGTTATATATCCTGTTACGTATATAAAATTATCGCTGTCAACTACTATACCGTAAGCTTTGCTCCCAAGATTTTCAGGTCCATCAAATTTTCTGTTGAAGATCTGGGTACCGTTTGGAGAATACTTTATTGTTATGAAATCTGTTAGACCATCATTATTAGTGCAGTACCCGGTGACAATTGGAAAACCTGAGTTGTCAAGTGTGATTGCCAGTCCTTCATCATCAGTATTGTTTTCTGTTGCTCCAAAAACTCTGTTCCAAACTAAACTACCTGAAGAACTATATTTCAAAAGTATTAATTGCAATCCCCTGCCCTGAACAGTAACGGAACCGGTAACGTAAACATTGCCAATATTATCTGTAACTATACCGAAAGCTTTATCTTCTGAATTACCCTGCCCGTTATATGTCCTGGTCCATAGTGTATCACCGGTTTGGCTATATTTTATAACAGCTATATCGTTACCTGAGTATGGACTCTGGATGTATCCTGCCACATAACATTTACCGGAATTATCATTGGTAATAGCCATTCCTTTTGCATTAACGATATTTATGTCACCGGATTCATTTCCCCAGTAATTAGCTACCCATTGGGAATGAAGTGATCCAATTGCGAGGAAGAACAGAAGTAATATTGATGCCTTTTTCATATTATCAGATTTGTTTTAGAATCGTTTTATTTACTTATTTTCTATTACGAAATTAGAGTTTTTAAACCCTTAATATAATAGTAAATAACGTTATAACACCCTTTTTACTTATTTCACGGTATATAAGATGCCGATTTTGAATTGTTTTTAAAGCTTTTTAAAATATATAGTTAAGGAAAATGTGCTATTTCAGCCTAACTGATTGTAGTAGAATCCGTTAGTTTTTTAAACTGTTTACGGTATAAAGAAATGAAATATTGTGAAAACAGCGTTATTTTCATTCCATTAATCAGGTTCGGGAAAAGGTTCTCAAACAGCCAAAATAACTATATATTGTTTGTAAAGGATAATGTTAGATCATTGAAAAGTCCATTTTAAGCTAATGAGCAAACGAAATTAAATAAAAAAACCCCAGCCTATTAAAGGCTGAGGTTCTAAAAATTGATAATTCTTAGGTGTACTTATTTGTTGTTGTAGTAGATCTCGAATGTACCATCGCTGATTTGGCGCTCTGTGGTACTTCCCGAACCTGTTGTATTTTTGGAAGTTGACCAGTTATTTTCTGTGCCTGCTGCCTTAAAACTGAACTCGCCTGTAATCTTGTTTCCGTCATTCCCTGTTACAGTAATTTTGCCGCCATGTGTCCAGAAATTCATCGAAGAAAGAAAATCTATATATTTTACCTTTATATTACCGTTTGATTCGTTCAGGTCTGAGCTCCCGGTAAATATATCAGCCGGTGAGTTGACGTACATCCAGGAAAGTCTTATTTCGTAGTTCTTATTACCTGCTGTAACTTCATATGCGTATGGATTCGTTTCTGTGAAAAGATCGGCGGAATACTGTACGCCATTGATCTTTACATTTAGCGTACCGGTTTTTTCCGGAGGCGAGCTAAATACAGAATTGGCTGAAAACATACAAAAAGTTAAAAAAAGCGATAAAAGCAGAACGGTTTTCTTCATTTTTCCCTACTAATTAGTTTTACTTGTAAAACTTCCTCAAACATAATAAAAAAACATTGATTATGCAAGTATGATATTTTAAAAGGGGTTACTAATTTTGATTAAAGTCAAATATTAAGCAAAGTGTGGAAACTTTCGTTGTTTTGAAATCTTTTGTTTTTACTCTAAAATCATCAAAAAAACTCTATAATTGGACATAAAAAAACCGCAGATTTAATTCTGCGGTCTTTTGTAACATATCCCGGTATTTAATTTTATTAGTTATCCGTGTTAATTAACTGATACTTTTTCCCTTGCTTTGGTTTCGATATATTTCTTCACTTCAGTATACATTGTATCAGCATCAAGTCCTGCCTGGTGCAATACGCTTTCTGCTGTTCCGCTGCCAAGATAATAGCCTTTTCGGAACGGATGCAGAATATTGTAACGGGCTTCAAAGCCTGTAATCCATTTATACATTGTCGGCAGGGTGAAACCTGTAATCCCCAATGCATCCCTTCTTACAGTGTATGGTAATAACTCTTCTCTTTCTTCCTTCGGATGCGCGTCATAAAGCTCAGCGCTGGATATATGGTAAATATTCATGTTATAACCTTCTTTATCAAGCATAGGAAGCACCTTAGTAACGAACTCAATTGTAACGCCGCTTTCCTGCAGAATTACTGAACCATCGAGCGGCTGTTTAGAATCGGCTTTTCTTAATGCGTAAACGCCTTTTGCTGCTTCTGTTGCCGGGGCAATTCCCAGCTTTTCTCTATCCATGATCAGCTCGTTTGGCCTGGTTACAAACGGTGAAAGAATTGCAGGGCGTTTCTTTAAACCGGCTGCTACTAGCGGCCATATTTCGCCGGGCTCCCAAGGAGTTAATGTTATCAAAATTCCGGGTGGAAAGTTTTCCTGGATAAGCTGCAGGCACTGCGGGTCAGCGTGTGTCGGGCCGTCTTCACCTGTCTTTAAACCTGCATGAGCGTTAATCAGCACCCATGTGTTATAATTTCCGCCAAAGTGCATTACTCTGTTCTGCTCGCCTATACCATGAAGCCTGGCAGCGGTATGCTCCATCGCGCTTATAAACGCGCCGTAAGATGAGCTAACTCCGATGTGTTTGCCGAATGCTGAAAGTCCCGACATCATTCCGCCTATTGCATCTTCGCAAATTCCCCCAACGGCAAGAATTCTTGACTCAGGATTATCAACCGCATCATAAAACCCTTCATGAAATCCCGTACCTACCAGGTTTACTGATGTTGAGCCAAGCAGGTCAGCGGCAACACCAAGCACAGCGCCATTTGATTTTTTATTTAAGTAACCAAGTGATGCGCCAAGAACGCCGCGCAGGGTTGTAATCTCGCCGGGAACTACATTTAATTCAGGAGGTGTAATATTTTCATTGAGAACATTATTTTTATATAATGCTTCTTTATCTGAACCTTTTCCTTTTGGTTTCCTGTTATCTTTTATGAGTCTGTCTTTGCTGACTTTAATTGCTTCAGCAAAGTATTTCAAATAGTTTTCTTTTTCAATAACGCCTCTTATTGTCATAAGAGTATCAAAGAAACATTTTTCAATGTTATTAAGTGTTGCTTCTCCTTCAAAATGCGGTACCTTTACTCCAAAAGCTGCTTCGAATTCATCACATGCATGGTAATAGCCCTCGGAGTTCATCTTATGTCCGGCGCCGTGTGATGCCCTGCCTTCAATGCCGTATTTCCAGCCTTTAACCGTGCGGTAAACTATTGCGGTTGGCATTTTATTTGTGAGGCTCTTTGCAAACAATTGTGCTGCTGCTATTTTATTAAAATCTTTACCGTCATCAACGTATATTACATTAAAATCATGCAGGTAGCATAGTTCCATCGGATTCCACTGAACGTAATCGCCTTTAAGTTCACCCTCCCGGCATACCCGGTTTGAATCTATTGATGCCTGGTTGAAATCAATATGGAATTTTATGTTGTGAAGCCTCATTGCGCTTGCTGCCGCTAATGCTTCTGCAACTCTGCCCGGTGTCATTCCGCCTTCACCTTCAATTACGTGAACCTGCGGAG
>JBDTNV010000175.1:0-6448 GCA_039933555.1 Ignavibacteria bacterium | reverse complement strand
TTCAAAATAAATAATAATGATGCAATGAAAACAAGGAATATTCCTTCATATCTGATCATTGGCAGCATAGTACCAAGTGAAACCAAATAGAAAATTTTTTTTCTGTCAGTATTATTTTCTATCACAAGCTCGGATACTAAATAGATAAATAACAGTGAAATCCAGATATGAAACACGTGTTCAAGGCCGGTAAACATTAATGGAGGCAAAGGAGTAATAACAACCAACGAGATCAGAACCATTGCAATATACTTATTCGATATATTATATTTCTTTAATATGAAATAAGAGCTTATTATCACAAGTGAAGCAAATAACAGGTTCAAAATAAGCGGCGCAATTTCATTAGCTCCGAAGAGAAAATAGATCAATGCCAACAATGATGTCCATAGTATTGAAGATGAGCTTGAAGCAAACTCATACCTTGATACGCCCCAAATTCCATCGGAAGCAAAATTTTTTGCCATCGCCATATGGATATATGCATCATCCAGAGAGTACACAATATGATTCCCGTTTTGATAAAAAGAAATTATAAGCAGGGTAAAGTATGCAATAAACAAAAAAAGCATTCCCAGAAAAAGGGGGTAATATTTCAGGAAAAAAGTTTTCAATTATTCAAAAATTATGATAATTTAGGATAATAAAAAAGGGTAATCTAACTGATTACCCTTAAAAAAATACAAATAAATTACTTTCTATTTTCTGACAATTGCAACTTTGCCGGTACAGACCTGGCTTGCATCCTTATTGTATCCTGCAATAATATAAATGCCGCTGGATACATAATTTCCGTTGAGGTCTCTGCCATCCCACTCAGCAATTTTGCCGCCCGGAGTTTCAAATTCTGTTACAAGAGTCCCGCTGATCGTCATGATTTTCACCGTTGATTCAGATACCAGTCCGTCTATCTTAAGCTTGGTATCACCCGGCACGATAAACGGGTTTGGTCCCACTTTAATTTTATCACACGATTCAAGCGGCTGTACAGCTATTGTATTTAAAGAGACCAGCCCTTTTTCTGTTCCAAAATAAGCAACGCCGGTTTTAGGTGAAACAACAATGCTCAAAATTTTATTTGTCGGCAGTGGTGAATTTACTGTATTATACCTTGCCAGCAATGTTGAGCCGTCAGGCGAAACGTAGAGCAAGCCATTTGCAAGTGTGCCCAGCCATTTATTATTCAATGCGTCAACAGCAATAAACTGCACGTTTTCTGTGAGCGGAGTACTTATACCATTTTCTATCAATCTCATCTTTTCAACCGATGGTACTGTGCCCGGATTATTGATAACCTGTGATGGTTCCCTTGCAATTGATATTCCGTTATCTGTGGCTATCCAAATCTCACCTGTTTTATCAACAACTACGTGGTTAACAGAACTTATATCTGTTCCCAAAAGTGGCGCGCTGATTATAGTACCGTTCGGATTTGTATTTTCATTAAAATAAACTATTCCCCTTGGCTGGTTTGGCAGGTCATTTGGCAGCGTCATCCACTTCGTATTAAAATTATCTATTGCCATATAAATCATGGTTGTTACCGAAGAGTTTGAGGGTGTTGGATATGTAAGACATTGTGTAGTAGCAGAAAATCTGACAATTGGCAGCGAGTTACTTGGCGCCCTGTTAATTATCCATAAATTTCCGGAGTTATCCTCCTGCATACCTTCAACCAAAGTAAAATTATCTACAAGCGATACCAAACATGAATTCAGATTGCTGTAAGCAATTACACTGTCACCATCTATCTTTAACAGGCCCGAACCATATCCCCCCGCCCAGACTGTATTTGAATTCTTTGAAGCGTACACGTGCCTGAAATCATTAGCCTGCATCCAGGGATATTCATCAGTTGTAAAATTTTTCCAGCTGTTAAAGTTATATCTATATACTCCCGCATTCAATCCGCCTGATACGCCGTAAACATATCCATTCTGGTCCACAGAAACATCCTGGAAAACATTAGAAGCCGGTCCGTTGGGAAAAACATAATTATTTGAGCCATTCCTGTAAACGTTCACACCATTGCTTACTGTGCCAATTAAAAGGTCACCTGTTGAATTTACTTTGAGTGAATTAACCTCAGTTCCGCTTTGGATCAGCTGTGCGTTATTAATATTACCCTGGTCAACCCTGAATATTCTGAAATTTGTTCTATTGCTGCCATCGTAAGAAAAAGCTGAAAAATACATAGTGCTTCCCGAGACTGTCATTCTGTAAACAGGATCTACAAAGGGTGCGCCGTTTACCAGCGGAGCATAGGTATTTAAAGTCCCGTTTTGATAGTAAACCATACCGCTATCTGTCCCCATAAATATCTTTGAATCAAAATAAGAGATACAATTAGTCCTGTTATTTTTTAAAACGGAGTTGGTTGTAACAAATCCTGACCAGTTAGAAGCAATCGGCAGGTTATTGTTAATATTCGCATATGCAATACCGTTTTTTGTTGCCGCCCATATCGTATCATTTATCACAGCGACATCATAGATAGGAGTTGGCGAAGTTAAATTTCCTAACCTTGTATATGGCTGGTCAACAAACTGGAATTGAGAAATATTAAACTTCACAATACAAAACTCAGTCGAAAAGAACATATAATTACCATATTCGTAAAATGCGTTTATTCTTTTTGAAGGTTCAGTTGAAGTACTGATATCAGTTATCTGCCTCCAGGATGCATCAGAGGTATTGAGAACGCTGATAGACCCGTCAAATGCCCCGACCCAGACAAGGCCGTTAGATCCCGTAGTCATTGCGGTAAGTTCATTTGACCTTAACCCGTCAAGCGACGTATATTTTTTTATGTTGGATAAATTGTTGGCATCAAAGCTGAATAAACCGCCTGAAGTTGCAGCCCACACCAGGTTACTCCCAAGGGATATACCTTTAATTTCCCTTAACGATGTATATATATTCCAGCCGCTATTGCTGTTTTGTGAATATGATAAACCGCAAAGTGCAAAAAAGACTATAGTTAAGATTAATTTCTTCAGCATTTTATTAATTTTAATTTAAGAAAGCGTAGAGGTAGGTCTATATCCGGATATATGTTTGGTTATCAAATAAATATTCAGTCATTATTATACAGTAAATAATATTTTTGATCTTACAGCAGGTCATTTAACGCCTGTTCAAGTTCTTCTTTGGTGTGGAAATCACTTTGTGATGTTGTTACGAAAATCCCTTTTTCATAGATTTTCCGGGCTTCACTCTCATCTCCCAGCTGCTCATAAGTTTTCCCTAACTGGTAATAAGTAGCCGCATAATTGGGGTCAAGTGTCTTTAGCTCTTCGAAAATATCTTTTGCATTTTCATATTCATTTGAAGACATATACTCTAAGCCTAATGCATACCTTGCAAATGTATCGTTAGGATCTGTTTCGAGCATACCCTTTAAATTATCAATTCTCGAGCTGTTCATTAATATAATTTAAGCAACTTAAACTAAAATAAAAATTAATAAAAGTGATAAAATTGGCAACATCTGTAATTACTTGAGCTTAAACGGGGATTTTCTCAAGGTCAGAGGCAATATCTATATCATTTTGCGTAATTCCGCCGGCGGAATGAGTTGAAAAAGAGACTTCTACTTCTTTGAATTTCATCAATACATAATCAGGATGGTGATTCCTCTTCTGGCAAAATCCGCCTATTGAAGTTACAAAACCCATGGTTGAAGGAAAATTCTGTGTTTTATAAGTTTTCTTTATTGAACCTTCCTTAAATTCCCAGCCGTTTAATTCTTTTAAAGCTTCGGTAAGTTGTTTATCAGTTAATTTATCCATATTGATTCTTTATTTAATCAAAAGCGGGCACTAAAGCCCGCTTTAAAAAATTCTGGAAACTAGAGCAATAATTATTTTACTAATACCATTTTCTTTGTATCTGTAAAGCTGCCTGAAACAAGTTTATAGAAATAAACACCGCTTGAAAGTGATGAAGCATCAAACATAACTGAATTTGAACCTGCATCTTTAACTTCATTAACAAGCGTTCTTACTTCTTTACCTGTTACATCGTAAATTTTTAAGGTAACAATTCCTTTTTGCGGTAACTGGTAATTAATCATCGTTGCAGGATTAAACGGGTTAGGATAATTTTGGCTGAGTGAAAATGCATACGGATTTTCAACTGAACTATTGTCTGTCATTTCATCCGCAGCATTTGTAAGCGGCAGATCGATATATGTATTTTTAGTTAAGTAAACATAATTGTAGCCGTTATTCAATACAGGAAGAACAAAAGGATTTGTTCCTAAGAACCACTGGTCATCTGCATGTGTATCAAGATTTGTGATTATTATCTTTATTTTATTTCCTTTTTTGAAAATATGTGAGTGCGCCTGACCTTCAAAGTTTTTGGTTTTCCTTTGGTTTGCTGTATAATTTCTATCTGTATAATTTATCCTGTTTATCATCTTTTCTTTGCCGTTTGCCTGTACTTCAATGACCTGGAAATTATACTGTGTGAATGTTGATGCTGTTGATAAATAATCAAGATTGACTTTTGGTGTACCAAGCCATTTTTTATCGCTTGTGAGCGCTGCGGTTGTATATGATACTGAATTCTTTTTGAACTTCGAAGTGAATGTTGTACCTGTGAACTCTTCATTAACCGCTTCCTGCATTGTAAGGCCGCCTGTAACCTGATTCCTTATAGAACTGCGGGTATTGTTGTTGGTACCTGCAGTTGTTGTCAAACGGTTATTGGTATTAAAATAAAGCCTGTATGGCGTTGTAATATTCTGCAGCGCTACTTTGGAGCTATCATGCTTAAAGCTCCAGTACTGCCCGTTTACAGGATATAGTGTTGAAGCATAATCATAGTTTGCGGCCGGTAATTTATTTCCGGTGTATGGAAACAGCCAGTAAAAGAACCAGTCATTAAAGAACTGCATATGCCAGGTATCTTCAGTTGGTGAGTGGTCGCCGCCATGTCCCTGCACAGCTCCAAGGTAAAGCCTGAATACTGAACCCGTATTGAGAGTTGAAGCTTTCATAACTCCCGAGGCATTAAAGAATTTATCCTGCCATGAACCTTCCATTATCAGCGGAACGCGATTGTTTGGTACGCTTGTCATAAAATCCCTGTTCAGCGGCAAGTAATATGCCAGACTATCCCAATAATTCTTACTGCTTGAATAGATCCAGTCGCTCATTCTTTCAACCTGCGGTGTGTATCTTGCGGTATCGGGAGTGTATTCGACAGTCCACAGCAAAGTCATTTTAATACAGCCATTCTCTATCCAGCTTGAAGCAAAATTAGGAGGAGCAAGCGCTGAGATAATGGTCTTAACATTCATACCCATTGTGCATGCCATGTAGGGAACAAGTCCGCCTTGTGAGCCGCCCATAACCAGGATATTATCCGGATTGATGCCGTTTGGAGTATCCTGCTTAATAAAATTTATGAATTCTATCATATCCTGCGCTTCAACATTTGAAATCAGGTTTGAAAGCCCGGTTGAGTGCCCCTGCCCGCGCATACTGAAAGTTGTAGTATAATAGCCATATTCAGCCTGTGCCTGCGCAAATGCAGCAAGTGTTTCCTTGTTATCGCCGTAGCCATGTACAAAAACAACCGTCGGCCACCCTCCCACGGGAGCTGTGCCCTGCGGTATGAATTTGAGAGCGTCGAGTATAGTTCCATCCCTGAGAGTAACAGTGAAATCTATCCTTGTTACCGGAAGTGAAGGCGCATCTGAGTATTTTGGAAGAAGCTGAAGGTTATCGTAATTATCCCGGGCTCTTTTCTGCTGGGTAAATGTGATATTGTTCAGAAGTGTAAAAGATAGTAATGCCAAAAACAGTAATTTAGCCGATCTCATTGTAATTTTCCCTACTTTTTATATAATACAAAATTAATAAAATTGCTCTTTTGTTCCAATACAATAACGATTAATCACCGTTTCTTTAAGTACTTTTATATCAGACTCTTATGCGTATTCATCTTTTTTTGTAATTTTTAAAAACTGCTTCAAATGATCAGTTGGTTTTATAAAAAAACATAAACCCCGCTTCTGCAGCGGGGCTTATTTGGAGTAAACAAAGATGGATCAATATCTCTGTTTCTTGTGAAGCAAAATTATGCTTTTCTCATTTGTTTATTGCTGTAAAACAGATAACCCAATATTACAAAAGGTATTAACAAGAACAAAAAGATTACCGGTAATATTAATAGTGACATTTTCTGATTCCTCCTTCAAATATATTTTCATTACATCTTTTTTAAAAGCAGGGATTTCCCCGAAATTTGTTTCCAAATTATCCCTGCTTAATTTGTACTGCTATTCTGAATCCCAAATATTTGAATATCCCGTTTTAAACTTTAAAACTCACCGTAAATTTAACTTTACAGCCCCGAAAACCGGGCGGTTAAATAACTTCGTTATTTAACCAGAGTCATTTTCTTAACTTCAGAGAAGCTGCCTGCAGTTAATTTG
>JBDTNV010000174.1:0-6467 GCA_039933555.1 Ignavibacteria bacterium | reverse complement strand
GCATTAATAGCGCTGGTGATATATCTTATTAGAGCAATAAAACGTATTGTCAGCGCTGTTGATAATATCAACAGTGCAATTGATAACATCGAAAGCAAAGTCGATCATATTACCACCAAAACAGAACCTTTAATAGATAACTCTCTTTTGATATCAAACGATATCAAGGAGATTTCTGCCAATCTCAAAATTCAATCAGCAAAAGTAAACGGAATAGTAGAAACTGTAAAGGATACTACCGATTCTATAGTTAATTTTGAGCAAAAGGTGCAAAAAGAGGTTGAACTAAATGTCTTCGATGCGTTAAACATGGTAAATGCGATATCAAAGGGGATAAAGTCATTTTTAAGTACTATCTCAGGCTCAAGGAACGGTTCTGCTTCACGCAAAAAGGTACGTTCTTTTGAATCTGATGAGGACTTGTATTAGTTTAAAATTATTTTATCCGGTTTCACCATTTTTCTGAAATAAAAAATCATCAGTTTAAATTACTATTATTTGCCGGCGCTGTTGTGCCGGTAAATTTCTACTATTAATTAGAAGGGGCAGAATATCTTGGGAAATTTCACACCGGATAAGATCAGGAACGTCGTAATTGCGGGGCACGGCGGTTCTGGAAAAACAATACTCGCAGAATCAATATTATACTCCGCAGGCGCCGTTAACCGTTTAGGAAAAATAGAAGAAGGCTCCACAACCTCAGATTACAGCAAAGACGAGATCAACAGAAAAATATCAATTAACTCTTCCGTATTAAATACAAATTGGGACAATTACAAGCTTAACATAATAGATACACCGGGCTATACTGATTTCACAGGCTCAGTAAAATCCTCGATGAGAATAATGGATACTGCCCTGATAGTAGTTAACGCTTCTGAAGGTGTTGAAGTAAGCACTGAAATTGCTATGAACTATGCTAAAGAATACGGCATTGAAGTATGCTTTGTTATCAGCAAGCTTGATAGCGAAAAAGCTGATTTTGATACAGCATTAAACCAGCTTAGAGAAAACTATGGCAGCCATGTTGCCGAGCTGCAGTTCCCAGTTAACCAGGGTTTTGGATTTGACAGCATTATTGATGTACTCAAAATGAAACTGCTTAAATTCTCTCTTGACGGTAAGGGTAATTACACCGAGCATGATATTCCAGACGCGCTAAAGGATAAAGCAAAACAGCTTCACCAGGAGCTGATCGAAATTGTTGCCGAAGAAGATGAAGAAATGATGAGCCGTTTTTTTGATGAAGGCGGTACACTGACAGAAGAAGAGCTAATCGAAGGACTCTCGCGAGAAATAAAAGCTAAAAAAATATTACCGGTTTTATGTTCTTCGGCAATTTCCGGAGTTGGTACAAAGTCAATGGTAGAGTTTATTTGTAAATACTGCCCAAGCCCGCTGGATGCCGCGCCATTTATGGCAAAGAAAACGGGTTCTGAAGATTACGTTGAAGTTGCTCCTGATCCTGCCGGCGCGCCCGCAATATTCGTTTTCAAAACACTATCGGAACCGCATGTAGGTGAAATGTCATTTTTCAGGGTACTCTCGGGAAGCGTTAATGCCGGAGTTGACCTAACAAACCAGAACAAAAATAAAGTTGAGCGCTTAACACAGATCTTCCAGATGAACGGTAAGAACAGAAAAGACTTAACCACTGCAGTTACAGGTGATATTGGCGCCGTTGTTAAGCTGAAAGATACACATGTTAACAATACTTTGACAGGTAAGGGCCTTAACGTAATGATTGATCCAATAGTATTCCCAGACCCGTTGATTGAACAGGCATTGACCTCCAAAGCAAAGGGTGATGAAGATAAAATCGCTTCAGGGCTTTCTCATTTGCATGAAGAAGACCCAACGTTCCTCTTCCATTTTGATCCTGAACTTGGCCAGACAATTATTGCCGGACAGGGTGAGCTTCATCTTTCGATTATCATAGCAAGACTTAAAGAAAAATACAGTGTTGATGTAAATATAGTCGCGCCTAGAATTCCTTTCAGGGAAACAATTAAAGGCAAGATTGAAGATGTTGAATATAAGCACAAAAAGCAATCCGGCGGACACGGTCAGTACGGTCATGTACATTTAAAGCTTGAACCGCAGAAACGCGGTGTTGGGTTTGAGTTTGCCAACGCTGTTGTTGGCGGCGCAATCCCCACTAAGTTTATTCCCGCAGTTGAAAAGGGTGTAGTTGAAGCTCTTGTAAAAGGTCCGGTTGCGCACTACCCTGTAGTTGATGTGAAAGTAACTGTTCATTTTGGTTCATACCATGATGTTGATTCCTCAGAAATGGCATTCAAGATCGCGGGTGCACAGGCTTTCAAAAAAGGGTTCCTGGAAGCCAAGCCTGTACTGCTTGAGCCTATCTACGAAATAGAGGTCACAGTACCTGAAGCATTCATGGGTGATGTGATGGGTGATATTTCTTCACGCCGTGGCAAAATTTCGGGAATGGATAACAACGGTAAAATGCAGGTTATCAAAGCAAATGTACCGCTTTCTGAAATGCATGATTACGCTACAAAGCTCCGCTCAATTACTCAGGGCAGAGGTATATTCAAACGCAAGTTCGATCATTATGAAGAAGTGCCGAAAGAAATTGAAACAAAAATAGTAGCTGAAGCGCAAAAGGAACAGGCCGAAGCTCACTAAAAATTTGATGATATATAAGATTAAAGGTTAAAAGATTTAACCCTGGACTCATATGTTCAGGGTTTTTTTATTATGAGCATTTAATATCTAAAACAATTATTTTTGGATATATGGATAAACTCTGGTCACCGTGGCGTTCGCAATATATAGAGTCATTTAAGGATGATCCTAAGGAAAATTTATCCGGTTCATTGTTTACGCGCATACTCAATGAAAACGATGACAGGAAAAACTATATCCTGTACAGAGGTAAGACATGTTTCATAATTATGAACCTTTACCCATATAATAGCGGACATTTAATGATAGTACCATATAAGGAAGCCCGGGAACTTAGTGAACTTGATTCAGCGACAAGGCTCGAAATGTTCAACCTGCTTGAGCTGGGCATAAAAGCTTTAACAGATACCATAGGGCCGCATGGTTTTAATTTAGGCGCAAACCTTGGCAGGGTCGCCGGAGCCGGAGTTGGGGACCACATACATTTCCACATCGTCCCCCGCTGGAACGGTGATACAAACTTTATGCCCGTGCTCAATGATGTGAAGGTAATATCTGAGGAAATGGGCAAAACATATGATAAACTATTGATTTCTATTGAAAATTTGCAAAAATAAATGATGGATTCTACATTATTTCAATTGTTACAAATTTTTTAAACTTATGTTATTTGTTATTTGGCATTTGATATTTGACATTATTTAGTCCCTTTAAACTATCTAAAATTTTACTTATTTTTGTAATTCTGTTGAAAAATCGCTCCCATCGACTAGGGGTTAGGTCATCACTCTTTCACAGTGGAAACACGGGTTCGAATCCCGTTGGGAGCGCGAAAAGCCTCAAAATCATATGGTTTTGAGGCTTTTTTATGAGTAATATCTTCATTTAGTTATTATTAAATTGAGTCAAACCATAGATAAATAAGAGCTATGTTCAAAAACCTAAAATATTAATGGAAAATTTACAGTTATTTGTTGTACTTCTCGGAGGGTATAACCCGGGAGATCTAATTGAAGCTCATAATCTCTTTATTGGTGTAAGCGATGAATTAAAGTCATTAAAGACGCAAATGAAGAAGGCCTGGCCCGGCACTACACATGTTGATGGATATATGATATTAAAGCATGTTGATGGTTATGATATCAGAATTACTGAAGGCGTTCCATCACATTCGGGATTTCCAAAATTAGTTGTAGCTAATATCGGGTTTTATAAGGAAGGGAAATTTGCGGAGTTCCATAATCTTATTCCATTTGTACTGAACGGGGAGAGTGACAGCATTTTAGAAAAACTAAAACGTGACCCTGATTTTTCCGAAGGACAGGCGCTTACAGAATCCACACGCTCACATCTTGATGATAAGCATGTTATCAGCGCATTTGATGTCGATGACGTTATCAACGTTCAGAAAAATGTTTCAGGCTACACTATTGAGCTTGTCCTATCGGAAACAAAGACTGAAAATATCCTTATGATGGGATACCAGTTCACTGACCTGAAAAAAATGTAGAACAAAATAGTATCAGCCTTAATACTTCCTGTAGAAATATTCTTTTTCGTTTACTCCCAGGTAATAATTAAAACCAACCTCAAATGAGCCCCATGCGAACTGCCTGTAACCTGAAAATAACTGTGAATTATACACTTTCTGATCATTGAGGTTCAGCTCACCCGGGCTGACAACATCATTGCTTTTTTTCAGCCAAAGATTTGCATGAGTGAACTTCAGCCCGAAACTTAATCCCATATTCTTTGAGAGCAGGTATTCAAAACCGGAATAAATATTCAATCCCATTCTAAAAGCAGGATTTATATTGTATTCAGATGCTGCATCGCTCGAGGTGATCCTCGCGTTTCCTGAGATAAAACTTCCAAGAAGCGCAATACCGGTAAATGCCCTGATCTTTAATCCCGGATTAAAATTATCTTCTATCCCGATTGCCATGGAATAAACATCATACTTAACAAAATCCTGCTCCTTATCATCTACCAGCACTTTGTTAAACTTACTTGTGAACCGGTTATACATTACGGCTGATGTAAGCCTAAGGTTTCCGCTCTTATGCAATGGGTATTTAGCTGTAAAGTTCGCTCCGATACCATGCCTTACCCCAAAGTTCTTTCCGGCGATGAACTCATCTGCATTCAGGTCACCGTTATCATTTCCGGAAAGCTCAAAAATACCATAATCATAATCTATGGTAAACTGCAGGGTCAGTACCGGCGCATTCCACACGGTCAGCTTAATGTAATCATGCTTGACTTTATACGATGAATCTGTGCTTCCGTTGAGATTATTTTGAATTGATTGCTGGGATATTGGATGGAGGTATGCCAAAACAAAAAAGAATAGGACTAATGACCTTCTGAGAAGACCCATAATACCACCTATGCTTTACTAATTTATTGTGTTTTCTGGCGAATTGTCCGCATACAAAAATAATACAATTTCTTTCGCTTTGATACTGAAATAATAAATCTTTTTGCACACACGCTACTATATGTGATGGAGTACTGCTAAGTGTCAAAATATAATTGCCTCATTTTTCCATAAGAAATTACTTTAAATTTGAGTATTTTCGTATATAAATTCCGAAATTTCAATTTTCAATAACATTTAAATAACATAATATGTCAATTAGATTAGGCGATACTGCACCGGATTTCAAAGCAAAAACTACAGAAGGCGACGTTTCATTTCATAACTGGCTTGGTGATAAGTGGGGAGTTTTATTTTCTCACCCGGCTGATTTTACACCGGTTTGCACAACAGAGCTTGGAATGGTATCAAAGTTAAAAGGTGAATTCGATAAGCGCAACGTTAAAGTTATAGGCTTAAGCGTTGATCCCATTGCAGATCATACTAAATGGATAAATGATATCAATGAAACCCAGAACACTACTGTTAACTTCCCTATGATAGCCGATGACGACAGGAACGTTGCGACTTTGTATGATATGATACACCCGAACGCTGATGATAAATTAACAGTACGCTCTGTATTTGTTATCGGGCCGGATAAAAAAGTTAAGCTAACACTCACCTACCCTGCTTCAACAGGCAGAGATTTTGGTGAAATATTACGGGCTATTGATTCGCTTCAGCTTACATCAAAATACGGCGTGGCAACACCCGTAAACTGGAAAGACGGTGATGACTGCATTATTGTAAACTCAATTTCGGATGAAGATGCTGTAACAAAGTTTCCTAAAGGCTTCAAGAAAATAAAGTCTTATCTCAGGGTTACTCCCCAGCCTAATAAATAGTTTACACATTGAAAGAACATTGGGATAAAGTATATTCCGGTACTGATGATGACAAACTAAGCTGGTATGAAGAATTTCCGGCTCCTGCTGTTGATATGCTGAATTTATGCAGGCTTGAAAAAAACGGAAGTATTTTAATTGCAGGAGCCGGTACATCAACAATTGTAAAATATTTAGCTGAAGAAGGCTTTAGAAACATCATTGCCAATGATATCAGCACTGCCGCGCTCGAGAAATTAAAAAATAATCTCGGCGATAAGTTAGCAGGAAATGTAAAGTTTATTGTTGATGACCTCACTTCGCCTGTAAAACTGAATAAGTTAAGTAATATTGCTCTATGGTATGATAGGGCTGTGCTTCATTTTTTCACAGAAGAAGAGGAACGTTTGAACTATTTTTCACTCCTTAAAACAATTCTTAAACCGGGCGGCTATGCTATAATTGCAGAATTTTCTCCCGAGGGCCCCAGGAAATGCAGCTCACTTGATACTTTTAACTATGATGGAATTACAATTCAGAATTACCTTGGAGATAATTTCAGGTTAATT
>JBDTNV010000173.1:0-6515 GCA_039933555.1 Ignavibacteria bacterium | reverse complement strand
GGAATTTTCCTCTCATCATCGCTTAAGTAAATGAAAATATCTGATGTTTTATTGGTAAATCCTTCCTTCAGCATCGGATGAAGTATGAATGTCTTGAACTCCCCTGCTGATACATCAACGGTTTCCCTGCCTTCAAACCTGATATCAAGAGGGTAGAAACTATCTTTATAGAAATAATTCACTGTAACTATATCCCCGTTATTCTTGCCCTTCCAGTCAAGCGTTCTGGCATAATAGAAAGATGATATTAAATCCTGAACATATTCGTTCTTTGATACAAAATTTTTATCTTCGACGTAATTTACTTTTGTGTATACCTTCAGGCTTTCCTGGATAAAAGTAGCCTCAAAATCACGCCTATAATCATTTTCTCTTATATGCTGCTCAAATCTCCACGGAAATATCCCTCCAACATCAATATATGTTTTGTAGTTATCCCTTACTTTGTAGACAACATCAAAGCTTGAGCGCGAATTAACATCAAAGTTAACCTCGTATGTTTCGCGGTTATTGTACATAAATGGCGCAGGTGATATGGTCATAAACGCCTCGGCGGCAGTAATAAAGCCATAACTGACCTCAAACGATAGCCTCTCACCATATGAAAATGCGCTGTTGGTCTGCGTTCTGAATTGTGAAAATGCTGTGGTTGATAAAAACATTAAGATTAAAGCAAGTTTCATGTATCTCTTTGTGATCATAATTTAGTAATGTCTTTTAAGTTTTTTCTTGTTATAAAAATTTAAGTCTATTTTGAATCTTCTTCAGGCTTCTTAAGCAGCTTTTTATCAAACTTCCCGTTAAACTTTATTTCAGAAATTGTTACGTCTCCGCTCTGGCTTTTAACCTTATACGGCATTACAATATCATTTTTGCCGGTCTTGCGGAAATCTGAGAATTCATTTGTCATATTTCCTTTAATTTCCTTCACTTTCAGGAATGTCTTTGCATCAAAATAGCTGGTTGTAGCAGAAGTGCCGTCTTTCAACTGGTCAACAACATATGCATCACTCCCGTTTACGCTCTCATTTTGAAGCAGCTCAAAGGTTATACCGCCCGATTTTGGGTCAAGGAAATTACTCCACATTGAGTTTTCAGCATTCTTCCTGTTCTTGGTAATATCTTCTTCTGTCATATCTTTCATCATGGTTCCAAACTTTGTCCACCCTTTTTTAGCTTCCATATCAACAACCTGCTTCATAGCAAACTTTTTTGTGCTGATATCCATATAAAAATATTTTTTGCTGAAGAATACACCTACACTGCCTGATTCCTCGCCATCCCCAATCTTACCTTTCATACTTATCGATTCAACACTTCTCAATGCATATGCGCCGCCTGAGGCAATGAGATAGTTATCAACCACATCCTGGGCTGTTTTTACTTCTTTAAAATCCTGGCTCTGCAGTGTAAAACTAAGGGCAAAAACAGAAAATATTATAGCTAAAAATTTCATCTTATTTCTTCCTTAAGTAGCTGTTTATATAGTTGTAAACCTCAACCGGCTTAATTTCGTTCATTACGTCGCTTAAATTATCATCATGTTCAGGGACAAATATCTTCTTATTCTCTGTTAATGGTCCCCATCTAACCGGACTTTCAACCTTAACAGGTGAATACAACCCAACTATATGAGTATTAACAGCCGCCGCTATATGAATGGGTCCGGTGGAATTACCAATAAACAGCTTTGCTCCCTTTATAACAGCTGCTAATTCTTTTAAATTCAAGTTAAATAATGTAAAAATTCTGTTATTTTGGCTTAATGAATCTGTTATATGTTTAACTTGCACCTTATCCTCTATTGTTCCTGTTAAAACGACCTGATAACAATTATTTACATCTTCCAATATCATTTTTAACAAAGCTTTGAAGTTATCATCGCTCCACACTTTTGCTGAGCTCAATGATGAAATATGAACAACAATGTAGTCATAATCGGGATTTACTCCAGCAGCCCTTAGCTTACTATTAGCAGAAGCAATACACTCATCCTCAACTTTAAGGTTCACGCTTAACCATTTATTGTAAACGAGGTTAAGCTCACTGAGTAAATCTATATTATACTCGCTTTCATGTTTAATAGAGTCCTTTCTTTGCTGGTAATGTTTTATATTAAACAGGAAAGAATACCACCTGAACGCTGTCCCAAGCCTGTATTTAACACCTCCAAGATACAAACCCAATGCAACACTAAAGGTCGGGTAGACGGCAATCCCAAGGTCATAATTTCCTGAAGTGCAGACACCCTTTACAGCCTTAGAAGTTACCTTTTCTATGGAATGAACTTTATTTATATTTGGGTAATCAAAGATAAGTTCATATACTCTGGACTGCACTAAAAGATCAATAACCGCATCCGGGTAACGGCTCTTCAAAGCATCAGCCATTGGCAGGGTTAACAATACATCACCTATACGGTCAATTCTTACCAATAAAATACGCTTTGGCTCAATGTTTAATTTAGTATTTCTGGCGATTTTTCTGTAATTTTATAAGATAAATATAAAATATTTTCTGCACACTAAAAAGTATAATCGAAAAAGTATAAACAAACCTGGTACATTCCGGACAAAACTAAGATGAAACCATTAATTCTCGCCATAATAACGGCAATGCTGCTCTGTAATTTCGCCTGTTTTTCATCTAAAACGGGTGATAAAGATGGAACATCAAGCGGAGAGGTCAAACCTCCGAAAGACAGCACAAATACTACTAACACAACCACAAAAAAACAGGATTCAACAACAATGAATACAAACAAATTTCCTGACCTCGAACGGGATGCATTCAAGCTGCATTACGATGCAATAGTGATAGATACGCATAATGATATACTGATGCCTGTATTCCTTGAAGGGGCTGACCTGAATAAAAACAATCCGGGCACACAATCAGATATAGTTAAATGGAAAAAAGGCGGGCTCGATGTGCAGATGTTCTCTATCTATGTACCTGAGAGATATAAATCAAACCACTTTAATTATGTAATGAAGCTTATTGATAAGCTGGAAGAGAACCAGGCAGAAAATCCTGAAACATTTGTGCTGTGCAAAAACTATGATGAGCTCACAGCAGGCTTAACGAGTGGTAAGTTTTGCGGACTTATGGGTGCCGAGGGCGGTAATATGATAGAAGGTTCCATGGATAACCTTGATGCGCTATTCAGCCGCGGGGTTAGATATTTAGGCTTAACGTGGAATACAAGCAACGCAATCGGAACATCTGCAAGGGATGAGACTGAGCGCGGTAAAAAAGGGGGTCTAACCGATTTTGGCAAAGATGTCGTTAAACGTATGAATGAGCTTGGAATGCTGGTGGATGTTTCACATTTGGGCGAAACTGCCTTTTGGGATGTGGTAGAAACCAGTACTGCTCCCATTATTGCCTCACACTCCAATTGCTATGCGCTTGCACCGCATTACCGCAATCTAACCGATGACCAGATAAAGGCAATAGCAAAATCAGGGGGGTATATAGGGATCAACTTCTTTTATAAATTCCTTGATCCAAACGGTAACTCAGGTACAATAAAGAGCATTCAGAACAAGTACAGGAACGGAGCTAAGCAGTTCGAAGATGAATACGGAGATGACTTAGTCGCCTTCAATGAGAAAAGATATGAGTATATTGAGGCAAATAAGGTCAACGGCGGCACACCAATTGATATTTTAATTGACCATATCGATCATATAGTTCAGCTTGTTGGCGCTGATTATGTTGGGCTTGGTTCAGATTTTGACGGGAGCATCGTAACCGCAAACGAACTGTATGACGCAACCTGCTATCCCATAATAACAAAGAAGCTTGTTGAGCGCGGCTACAAAGAAGAAGATATCCGCAAGATACTGGGCGGTAACTTTATGAGAGTGTTTAAACAGGTATGTAAGTAAAACAAAGCGCTACGACTTACTCCGCTTTAGCGGAGTCGAAATTAACGATTATAGAATAAGATTCTTCACTACGTTCAGAATTGACTAAGATCCCACAATCCAAAATAGACGAAATTTCCTCATCGCTTGATATTGTCGATGTTATTTCCGCATACACTCCCCTGCGCAAAGCGGGACGGAGCTTTATGGGCAGATGCCCTTTCCACGAAGAGAAGACACCATCATTCAGCGTATCGCAGGAAAAAGGCGTCTACCACTGCTTTGGCTGCGGCAAGAGCGGCAATATGTTCACCTTTGTGATGGATACCGAGAATATAACTTTCTTTGACGCGGTGAAACTGCTGGCTGATAAAGCAAATGTTACAATTGAGTATGAAAACGAGCCTTATGACCCTGACAAGAATAAAATTGAGCTTTACTACGAGATCAACAATAAAGCAGGAAGGTACTACCATGATAACCTTATGAGCCGTGACGGGGCTTACGCTAAGGAATACTTAAGCACGCGTGGACTTAAAGATGATACCATAACAAAATTTGGTATTGGATATTCGTTGAGGGAAAAAGACGCATTATACAAAACATTTGAGAGTGATTATTCAACTGACGACCTGATTAATGCGGGCGTTGTTCACGGACTCAGCGCGGGCGAGGTACGTGATAGATTCCGCGGCAGGCTTATGTTCCCCATCTTCAATGAATCTGGTAAAGTTATAGCATTTGGCGGGCGGCGGATGTACGATGAAAATAATGAAGAAGCTAAATACATCAATTCACCTGAAACAAAGATATACAACAAGAGCAAAACACTATATGGTTTGAACTTCGCCAAGGCTGCAATTAAGCAAAAAGGATTTGCCATACTTGTTGAAGGTTATATGGACTTAATTTCATTATACCAGAACGGGATTGAGCATGTTGTGGCTTCAAGCGGTACATCGCTTACACAGCTTCATGCAAAGATACTCTCGCGCTACTCCCGTGAAATCGTAGTGGTGTTTGATGCTGATCTTGCCGGGCAGAACGCATCACGGCGGGCAATTGAGCTGTTGATAGAAAACGATTTAAGTGTGAGCGTGCTTGCTCTCCCTTATGGCGATGACCCTGATTCATTCATAAAAAAGAACGGGCTTGATGGATTTAATAATCAGCTAAACAAAAGGCAATCAATTATTGAATATATCGCAAATCGCTTTAATGAAGAAGGCAGGCTTGAAACTCCGGAGGGTAAGACTGATTTTGTAAGAGAAATCATTGGACTAATTTCAAAAATGCGTGATGCAATTAAACGTGATTTTTATATTAAGGATATTTCAGAGAAGTTCGGGATTTACGAGAGCATTATACGCAAGGAGCTTGATACAGTCTTAAAGATGCGTTCAAAAGGAATAACACGTGAGCTTAACACTGAAAAAACCAGGGAACCGAAGAAAGAGCCGTTGGCTAAAATTACTGCTGTTGAGCTTGTGCTCATAAGGCTCCTTATAGATTCAGATGTAAAGACAAAGGAAAAGTTAATGAATGAGCTTGAAATGGACTTGATCCCCAACACCGCCGTAAGGAAAATTGTTAATTATATAATGATGAACCTCGATTCACCTGATAACATTAAACATGTTCAGTTATACAACGAATTCCAGGATGAAGTTTCAAAAGATATTATAGGCAAGGCACTGCTTGATGAAAATTACGTTATGCAGGGCAGCAAGAACAGGAATTATATGGGTGATGCGGTACAGGTTTTAAGTCAATTACGGCTATTTAACATTAAACATCAGATAAAAGATATTGAAACAAAGATAAAAAGCTCAAATGAATACTCTGCCGAAATAATGGACCTTTTAAATCAACAGCAAATATTGAAAAAGGAACAGCTTGAGCTTGAAAAGGGTATGAAGACAATGTAATTTTACTCATCCAATGACTTAGAGTCATCTGATGAGTATGTATTTACGATTTAAGAAGTAGAGACGCATCATATGCGACTTATATATTTTGAGACACGAGTATCGTGTCTCTACGAAAGAATTATTTTATTAAAACCATTTTCCTTGATTCAGAATAATTATCCGTAACTATCTTGTAAAAATACACTCCGCTTGGAAAATTTGACGCATCCCAATTGACCTCAAATGTTCCAGGATTCATTTCTTCATTAACCAAAACAGAAATTTCTTTGCCAAGAATATCGTAAATCGATATTTTCACATTTGATCTTTTTGGAATATCAAACTTAATATTAGTAACGGGATTAAATGGATTCGGATAGTTTTGAAAAATTGAGTATATATTTGATAGAATATCTCCAATATTATTTTGCCCTACTAATACTCCTCCACCATCTGTAGTCTTTCCAATAATACCTTTACCACCGGCAACGAAACCCGTATTGGGCGAAGTAAAAACTATTACACTGAGAGAGCTTTGCGAGAAGCAATTTTGTCCTAACCAATTTTGTCCACCATTAGTTGTTTTACCCATTCCTGAACCTGTAACATAATAACCTGTAAAGGCATCTGTAAAGAAAATTGAATTTATAAATCCATAACTTAAAATCAAGTTTGGCTCCCAGGTATCGCCGCCATTGGTTGTTTTAATTATGTAATAGAAATTATCCGAAGA
>JBDTNV010000172.1:0-6679 GCA_039933555.1 Ignavibacteria bacterium | reverse complement strand
CTCAAGGGTAGTGAGATCTATCATTGATACAGCCATTTTTATCGCAAGAACTTTGCTTTCTTTCTTAATGCTTCTTCCTGCAATGGAGGCTGCTCTCTCCTTAGCCCCTATTTCATCAACAGCTAAATGAAATGATTCCAGGCTTCTTAATGCTGAATTGATGTTCATATTTTGCCCAATTTAACTATATATTTCCTCAATTAAAACGAAATTACATATTTAAAATTCATAATTTTGTGTATTAAATATAACACACTAAAATACTATCTTTGTAGATTATACTAAAATTATTCTAATGTTAATGGTATCTACAGAAAAGAAACAAAGATCAGTATCCAAAAATGAAAAACCCAATATTTACAGTGTCTCCCAGTTCTTCGCCATCAGGGCTATTATGGGTATGGCAGTCTCCCCGGACAGCAAATCAGTAGCCTATATTACAAATACAAATGGATTGCCAAATGTATGGACGATCCCTATCGAAGGAGGCTGGACAAACCAGATAACTTTGCAGGATAACGCGGTTACCGCTGTATTTTATAATCCAAAGCATAACGGAATTGCATTTCAGTCTGATAACCAGGGTGATGAAAATCACCAGTTATATTACATTTCAGGTAATGGCGGTGAAGTAAAAAATCTTACACCATCACATAGGGGTTCCCAGGTCCAATTCTGCTCATTTAATAAAAAAGGCAATGAAATATTATTTTCATCAAACAAACGGGATAAAAGATTTTTTGATACATATACAGTTGATGTAAATACCGGTTATGAAGAATGCATAAATGAAATAAATGATATCTACCCGCTGGTAGCAGCAGACTGGAGCAGCGACGAAAAGTTCATTCTTTATCAGAAATTCTATAATAACGCCAACCAGGATGTGTTCTTATACGATACTGTTACAAAAAAAGAGATCAATATTTCTGAGCATAAAGGCTCAATGAAAAATATCGGCTGCGTATTCAATAAAAAGGCATCGATGGTTTATTTCTTATCTGATTACGAACGTGAGTTTGTGGGTCTCGCTTCATATAATGTTAAATCAGGCAAGCTGGATTGGGAAGTTCTCGATAAGTGGGATATCACAAATTACACCCTTTCGCATGACGAGAAATCACTTTTATATTCAACCAACGAGAACGGGACAACAAAATTAAAACTCAAGAACCTCAAATCAGGTAAAACCAAAACACTTAAGATTCCAGAAGGAAACTGCAATACTTTCAGCTTTACAAAAGATGATAAAAAGGCTGTGTTAATTTTTGATTCTCCGCAAAATCCGAATGATATCTATGTTTATGATTTTAAGAAAGAAAAGTTCAGACAGATAACATTTTCAATGATAGGCGGCATTCCAAAAAATGACCTTATAGTGCCTCAGAATATCAAATACAAAAGCTTTGACGGCCTTGAAATTAACGGATATATGTATTTGCCCAAAGGCGCAAAGAAAGACGGCTCAAACCCGGCGGTTATATGGCCGCATGGCGGACCCGAATGGCAGGAAAAGAATCTCTTCAATAAATATTTTCAAATATTTGCAAATCGCGGATATGTTGTAATTGCTCCAAATTTCAGGGGCTCTACCGGTTATGGCAAATCTTTTCAGAAGAAAATTTACAAGGATTGGGGAGGCAATGAGTTCAAGGATGTTCTGGGAGCTTATGACTACCTCTTAAGCTCAGGGTATGCAAATAAGAATAATATTGCAGTGGTCGGCGGCTCATTCGGCGGGTTTATGTGTTTGACATGCGTTACTAAAGCACCTGAGCTGTGGAAATGCGCTGTTGATGTGTTCGGACCATCCAACCTGTTAACTTTTTTAAGCTCAATACCCGAACACTGGAAACCCGGAGTTGCTGAGTTAGTTGGCGATGCAGAAAAGGACAGAGAATTCCTGATGGAACGTTCACCGGTTAATCATGTTGATAATATATCATGTCCCCTGCTTATTGTGCAGGGCAAAAATGACCCAAGGGTTGTACAGGCTGAATCTGACCAGATTGCCGAAAGGTTAAGGTCACAAAGCAAAGAAGTTGATTACATGGTGCTCGATGATGAAGGCCACGGTTTCAGTAAAGTTTCAAACCAGATAATGGTTTGGGAAAAGATTTGCAGTTTTCTTGATAAATATATGAAACAACAATAAAAAATATTAATGGATAGCAAAATAATTGATGGTAAGCTGGTTGCCGCCCAGATAATCGATGAAATTAAGAAAGAGTTAAAGCCGCATAACAACATTAAGCCAGGGCTGGCGCTTATACTTGCCGGCAATAACCCGGCTAGCGAAATCTATGTAAAGATGAAGGAAAAAAAGTGCGCTGAGCTTGGATATTATTCCATCGTTAACAGGCTATCTGAAAAGATAACAGAAGCAGAATTACTGGCGTATATCCGCTCATACAATAACAGCAGCAAAATACATGGCATACTTATTCAGCTACCGCTTCCTAAGCATATAAATGAAATGAATGTCCTTGAAGCCGTTGATCATAAAAAGGACGTTGACGGTTTCCATCCTGTTAACGCCGGCAGACTCATGATAGGCGAAAAGTGCTTTATACCGTGTACGCCTGCGGGAATACATGAGCTTCTAAAAAGATATAATGTAGAAACTTCCGGCAAAAATGCAGTTATAATCGGCAGGAGCAATATTGTTGGCAAGCCGATTGCAAATATCCTGCTGCAAAAATCAAAAAACGCTAATTGCACCGTTACCGTTACTCATAGCGGGACAGCTAAAATAGCAGATTTTACCAGGAAAGCTGATATAATTATTGCGGCCATTGGCCAGCCTGAGTTCCTCAAAGCCACTATGATCAAAGAAGGCGCAGTTATTATTGATGTTGGTATTAACAGAATAGAGGACCCCAACAGCAAAAGCGGATATAGGGTAGTTGGTGATGTTGATTTCAAAAAATGTTACAAAAAAGCATCACTTATTACACCAGTTCCCGGCGGCGTTGGTCCAATGACAATTGCCATGCTTATGAAAAATACACTCGATTCAGCGCTGAAGAAAATATATCATTAAGCTATAATCTTAGTGAATGTTTAGATAGTACCCTTGTAATTTCAACACTGGCAATCCCAAAAATGAAGAGGATATGATTGCCGCCTCGCTAACGCTCCTAGCAAAATGCAGATATGGATAAATCATACATAGAGTTAGAAATCGCTTTCAATGAAACCACTTATGATCTTATTTATAATAGACTTTACCTCAACGGATTAACTACAATTCTGGAAGAAACCGGTACCCTGAAGATTTACCTTCCGGAAACTAATTCCAAGTTAGCTGAGAAGATAAAGAGTGAACTGAGCGGGCTGGATGGTATTCCCTTGAGCAATATCAACTTACAGAAATTCGAGAATAAGGACTGGAACAACGAGTGGGAAAAGACCATCGGACCGGTCTATATTCTCGATAAACTGGTTATATATCCTTCATGGAAAAGGAATTCCCTGGACCTCAGCAAAGGCAATATTCCAATTGAAATTGACCCCAAAATGTCATTTGGCACAGGGCACAACGAAACAACACAGCTTATTCTTGAACAAATGAGCATGTATATTGACCCGGTAAATGATAAATACCTGCTTGATTTTGGCAGCGGCACGGGAATCCTGAGTATTGCAGCTATTAAGTTGGGTATAGCCGATGCTGTGGCAATTGAAATTGATGATGATTCCATTGCAAATGCTGTAGAATACTTTGAGCTAAATGGTGTTTCCGGAAATATTACGATGCATCAGGCAGATATTGCTGAAATAGATGAAACAGGATTTGATGTTGTTGCCGCAAATATCACAAGCAATGTTATTATTCCTAATTTGGGATATATATATAACAAACTTAAATCAGGCGGAAAGCTTTTTGTAACGGGAATTTTAAAGGAAGAGACCGAAGAGCTGATAAATGAACTTACTAACCACAATTTTTTGATGAAAGAATTAAAACAAAGAGCTGAGTGGTCAGCTTTTTACGCTATAAAACAATGATAAGACGCTCTACAATCGATATCGGCACAAACACCATACTCATGCTCATAGCAGAATATGATGAGCAAAGCAAAAAACTTAATACAATACTTGATATTCAACGGGTACCGCGCCTGGGCAAAGGGGTTGATTCAAACCGCAACATACTGCCTGAATCAATACAAAAAGCTATTAATATACTGAATGAGTACAAAGCTATAAGCGCTCAGCACAATTCACCATCCATAACCGCGACTGCAACCAGCTTTATAAGGGATTCACACAATAAAGAAGAATTCATTAACGCAATTAAACATAATACGGGTATTGAGATCGATATACTCTCAGGCATTGATGAAGCCAAATATACTTTCATTGGCGGTGTTTATGATAAGCTGGGCTCCGGTAACACCAAGCTCACAACAATTGATATAGGCGGCGGCAGCACTGAGATAACTACCAGCGCAATAAGTCAATTATCTTTAAAAAATATCCCTTTAACAGGCAAAAGCATGAATATAGGCTCTGTTCGGATAAATGAAAAATACCTCAACAGCCACCCTCCCCCATTTGAAAATATTGTAAATGCCGAGAACTTCATTAATGATAATCTTAAGGAAATTGATTTTGATCTTTCCGGGACAGATCTTATTGGCGTTGCAGGCACAGTCACAACACTTGGCGCAATAGTACTTGGACTTGATAAATTCGAAGCTGATAAAGTGGATAACCTGAATATTTCAATTGCTGAAATTGAGGAAATATTAAACAGACTTATTCCAATGCCAATAGAAGAACTTTATGGTATTGGAGATTATATGACGGGCAGAGCTGATATTGTCATACCGGGTATATTAATACTGAAATGTTTTATGTGGAAATTTGGATTTACAAATGTAAAGGTAAGTACAAAAGGATTAAGGTATGGAGTATTCCTGAGAAACTTCTTGTAAATCGAAACGCTGTTTCGATTTTTAAATAAAGCACATTATCATTTAAGATACAATTTCAATTTTATTTAAATATTTCTATATTAGAATAACAAAAGCTATAAATATGCTGAGAGAATACATAAAAGCAGCAATGAGTAAAGCCGTCTATGACATCCTTGAGGATAAAACATATTATGGCGAAATTCCGGATTTTAAGGGATTATTTGCAAATGAGTCTAATCTTGAAGAATGCAGAAATGAACTTGAAGATACGCTTGAGGACTGGATCCTTTTGAGTATTTCTAAACATCTGCCACTGCCGGTTGTTGATGGAATAGAACTCAAGGTCGAGGAAACAGCAGATGCCTAAAATAGGTCCAATAAAAAGAAAAGACTTAATATATTATTTAAGATTATTTGGCTTTTCGGGACCTTATTCAGGAGGGAAACATCAATTCATGATAAAGATTTAATAAGGCTTGTATTACCAAACCCTCACAAAGGAGAAATCAGCATTGATCTGTTAACAAGAATTCTTAAGCAGGCAAGTATTAACAAAAAAGATTGGGAATCGAAGATATAATTTTTTAGCTATTTTTTAATTCTCAATGCGCCTTTATCAAAGCCAATATCCCCTGATACACCAAATTCACTGCAATTGCCAGAATAAAAAATCCCATCATCCTAGTCAGCACATTAATTCCTTTTGCGCCAAGCTTTTTCATTAATGGCAACGAGAGTACAAGGAATAAATAAGTAACAACACCAATTAAGAAAATCCCGATGACAAATCCAAGGTAATCTTCAAAATGTTTAGCGTTTGTGGAGAGCCCTATTACTGCGCCGATAGCGCCCGGACCGCTTAATATTGGCATTGCCATAGGCATGAATGATATATCCACATTTTCTACCTTCGATGCATTTTCCTTTTCATCATCAGCTTTCAGATTCACCATCTGCCAGCCTGTGTTGGCGACAATGAGTCCCCCTGCAATTTGAAGTACACCAAGTGATATTCCGAATAGCTCAAGCAGCAGCTTTCCTATGAGCAGAAAAGTAATGAGGATCAAAAACACATTAATCGATATTTTCCGTGCCTGTTGTTTCCTGAAATCAGGTGTATCGTGCGCGGTGAGTCCGGAAAATGCGGGAACACCGCCGATCGGGTTTATCAATGGGAATAACACACTGAACGCAACTCCCGCAAATGTAAATATATCCTGAATTACCATTATTTAGTCCTATTACTCTTCTGTAGAGACGGACTCGGTACGACTGGCTTTGCCAGTTGGGTCGTCTCCTGACAATATTAACAAAAAAAATTCAAAAACAAAAAAATATTTTGTGTTTCTTTTAATATTAATTGCCACGACCTTCAGGTCGTGGTTTAATCGAAATGAAATATAGGCTTTAGCCGCTAATCATAAAATATTATTAGGGGCTAAAGCCCCAAAATAGATTGTCCTGCTATCCACGACCTAAAGGTCGTGGCAACACAATAATATGCTTAACCTCACCTCTTCTACGAGTCTTCGGGATAATTAGGGGTGAGGGAACACCTACTTGATCTCGCAATACTTCAAATTAATAATACCCAAACCATCCACATACATTCCCAAAACGCGCTTTTGTTTCAGGTAGATAAACTTATTGTAATATACAATTATCCAGGGAGAATCTTCAAATACCAATTTATCTATTTCCCTGTACACTTTCATTCGCTCTCCAAAATCCGTTAACTTGAGTCCAAGCTCGTA
>JBDTNV010000171.1:0-6761 GCA_039933555.1 Ignavibacteria bacterium | reverse complement strand
GCGCCTTTTACAACATGGTTATTAGTTACTATATAACCATCTTTTGAAATGATAACACCTGAACCGCTGCCCATTTCAGGACCCTGGTCAGGATTCTGGCCGTCAGGACCGAAGAAGAACTTAAACGGATCGTTCTGGTCAGGCTGCTGGGGATTTGTATTTTCCTGTTTCTTTGGAGCTGTTTTTACTTCAATGTAAACAACTGTTGGCGTTACTGTTTTGCTAATTTCAATAAATCCGTCATTTAAGCTTTTTAAATTCGGATTAACTGTTATCGGCGGTGTTGTGCTGAATTCTATCTGTGAATCAGAGTGCACAACCTTTACGCCGCTGAAATTAGCTATCAGCACTGCGCCGAAGATTATTGAAAGCAGCACCACAAACCCGGCTGCAATTATTGATTTTTTAGGCATATTATTTTTCTCTCCTTGTTTCGTTTTTTTAGAGTTTTTACTCTTTAATTACAGTAAGAATGGATTCTATAATTTTATCTCCTTTTAAAATGCGTTCATTTTAAAACATTTCGCCGGAATTAAAAACTTTTTTTGAGTTTGAATAACCTGCATCAGAAATATGATTCCTCAAATAGTTCTCAAAGAATTTTTCCATTGCAGATTCCTGTGATTTGGAGATATTAAGGTTCATAAATGAATTAAAGTTCCCCTCACCAAGCACCTTCATAGATTTAACATCCCCGGGCGCGAATCTGTTCTCGTAAAAATATTGATTTTGAAAACTATTTTCAATATTCGTTCCCGGTAATTCACTCAGATCAACCCTAAAACCAAGCATGTTCAGCAATCTGAATTCAAAGTTAAATAACACATTTACATAGTTTTTAGTTGCAGCATCCAACAATTGCATGGATTCTGCCAATAAATTGAATATTTCGGCATTTTCCTGGTATTCTTCTGTGGTTCTGTTAACAAGCTCAACCATCCTGTAGCCAAACTGCATTTTCTCAAAATCCCCGTAAATACTATTGAGCGGCATAAAGTGATCTGCTCCGGATACGAGGTGAAGTGTTCGGTTTTCCTTATAATAGAACATTATGTTAAGCATTGCCATTGATTGCAGAGCCCCGCCCCATTTTGATTTAGTGCTTCTGACTCCCTTTGCGATTCCTTTGAGCTTACCATGAGAGCGGGTATAGAAAGTAATTATCTTACTGGTCTCCCTGTAATTGTTACATCTCAAAATTACCGCTTCAGTTTTTATTATTGGCATTTTACCAGCTTACTTTGCTTCCGGTTAATCAGGATCTTCGTTTCTTAATGTTTGAACATAAGACTGGAACAAATGTTTCAGTGAGCCAAAATTATACGGCGGATAGTGAACCTTGTATTCAGTTATGATAGCTGTTACAAGTTCATTCGGAACCAAATCAAATGCCGGATTCATAACATTAATTTTACCTGATGTTATCTTCTCGCCGTTCACTCTTGTAACTTCATCGGGATTGCGTTCTTCAATTTCTATTTTATCACCTGATTCAATTTCAAAATCAATTGTACTTCCAGGTGCTGCGACATAGAATGGTATCTTATGATATGCGCAGTTAACTGCAAGTGAATAGCTGCCTACTTTGTTAACAACATCTCCATTGGAAGCGATTCTATCAGCGCCGATTATCACACAATCAACCTGTTCTTCCCGCATCAGGTTTGCAGCCATTGAATCAATTACCAGATCAAAATCTATTCCGTTCTTTTCAAGCTCATATGCTGTAAGCCTTGAGCCCTGCAGCAACGGGCGGGTTTCATCAACATATACAAATACATCCTTGCCTTGCTGGTGTGCGGTATAGACTATGCCAAGAGCGGTACCTATTCCGCCGGTGGCAAGCTCACCTGCATTGCAATGTGTTAGTATGCTCATTTTTTCGCCGATCAAATCAGAGCCGTTTACACCAATTCTTTTGCACATTTCGGCATCTTCATCAAATATTGCATCGGCTTCCCTTAGCAGGAGGTCTTCTATTTCAATAAAATCCTTTTCTCTGTTTTCTTCAAAAACCTTCGTCATTCTATCGAGGGAATAGAAAAGATTTTTGGCTGTGGGGCGTGATATCCTAAGGGTTTCTGTTACCTTGTAAAAGTGTATCTCAAAATTTTTCCTGTTATCGGTATCGTAATGATGTACCCCCATTACAACACCGTAAGCTGCGGCAATTCCGATCAAAGGGGCTCCCCTTATTTTAAGCAGTGAAATTGCTTCGGCAACATCCTTATAACTTTTCGTTTTCTGATACTTCTCCTTTATGGGAAGAAGTGTCTGGTCCAGGAAAATAAGCTCGTGTTTATTTGTATATTCAAGCTTATCTATCATGTATTATTCTAATGATTATAATTCAGCAGGTTCAAAAGCAGAGAACCTTGTGAATTCATTAAACCTGTCTTTAATTTTCAAATGAGAAAGATCCCGGGTTCCTTCGAGTGAAAATTTTTCCACGCAAAATGAGGCAATCGTGCTGCCATATATAACTGCGCGTTTCATGTTCTCGAATGTTATATCATCAGTCTTTGCAAGATAACCTATGAATCCGCCTGCAAAACTATCACCAGCGCCGGTGGGGTCATAAATCGATTCCAGCGGATAAGCCGGGGCGCTGAAGAGCTCATTTTCGTAAAAGAGCAAAGCTCCGTGTTCGCCTTTTTTAATTATAACAATTTTTGGACCGTAGCTCTGTATCTTCTTTGCAGCTTTAAAGAGGTTTGCTTCCTTTGATATCTCACGGGCTTCTGAATCGTTTATTATAAACACATTAATGCATTTAAGAACATCCAGTAATTCATCATAAGCACCGTCAATCCAGAAGTTCATAGTATCTGCAACTACTAATTTTGTATTTGTCATCTGCATGAAAACTTTTTTCTGAAGGGCCGGGTGAATATTGCCAAGGCAGAGATACTGGCTCTTTTTAAAGCTCTCAGGAACAACAGGGTCAAAATCAGCAAACACGTTCAGTTCAGTTACCAGGCTCTCCCTTGAATTCAGATCATAATCATATTTTCCATGCCAGTGAAAAGTTTTCCCATCTTCTTTAATCTGCAGTCCTTCGAGATCAATTTCTCTTTCTTCAAAATATTCAAGCTCCTTCTTTGGGAAATCACCGCCAACAACACCAACTAACCTGACAGGCTGTATAAAATAAGATGCGGCTACCGATATAAAGGTTGCAGATCCGCCGAGCGTTCTTTCAGCTTTCCCAAACGGGGTTTCAATTGTATCAAGCGCAAGTGAGCCAACTACAAGTAAAGACATTAATTCTCCTTATTTATTGTATTTATCGTTCCGGTTCGAACGGGAAATTCTATATTCTGCAAAAATAGCATTCAGTTTAATGAAATGAAAGAAATTAATTTTTGCCGAAAAAAATGCTTGAATAATGAATTTTCTATACGAATTAGGAAAAAAGTGAATCTCCCTCATTTGTTGTATTGTAAAGTTTTTAGATTTAGTATAAATTACCGTGATTCGAGTAGGGTTCGGCAGAAATAACTCGAAGTCTAAAAGAATTTACTATATTATTAGAGGCACATTATGAAAAATAAGATCCCCGGTTATTTAATTTTTGTTTTGATGTTACTTACATATGCAGGATGTAACTCGCCGATTTATGAAATAGTTGAAGTTGAAGAGCCGGTGGAGATAAAAGAAGAGAAAAAATCCCCTGTTAGTGAGATCAAAGAAGACCCGCTTACACAGGATAAGGAAAATTTGAACAACCAGGAAAAGACAGAAAACAAGAGTGAAGATAGCAAATTCAGCGAAAAGGATGTTGTATCAAGAACATACGTTATTCAGATTGGTGCCTTTAATCGTGAAAGGAATGCCCAGAGATACTATAATTCAGCATTAGTAAGGCTGCCATCTGAAAATATTATACTCAAGAATATAGATGGCACCTACAAACTGAGACTCGGAAATTTTAATGACAAACAGGAAGCAATCAATTATCTGGATAAAATTAAGGCTGCCGGTTACTCTGATTGCTTTGTCTTAGAGCTAACTTACGTGAAAACACAAAAATAAAAGATTAATTAGCTTTTTTTAAGAATTACTGAAGCATAACTTTTTAAGTTATGCTTTTTTTTCATGCTTATTTTAAGACAAAAATGAATAAAAAACAATTTTTCTAACGATATAAGTTACTATTTTATAGGGTCATTAACTAACTAATATCCCCAAATCACAGTATAGCATAGTGTATCTGATTAGTTTAATTTGGTACTGAAATTCATTCTAAAAACAAAAAAAATGAGCTTTTTAGTACCTAAAAGCAAAATTAATTTACTCCCGGAAGGAAAAAATGAAAAATAGAAAATATAGTTTTTTGATCATAATTGCGCTATTTCTGACATATGCTGGATGCAGTTCATCTTCAGATGATGTCAATGGGGCAAGTGATACCCTTGACATGAAGGATGTAGTTGAGCAGCAAAATGGAGAATTAAAGGAAACAACCAGCGCAACTGAAAACAAATTCAGGGATAAAGAAGAAGTTTCATATACCTATGAAGTTCAGCTTGGCGCATACCAAAGCGAAGTAAATGCTGAGGTTCAATCATCAACCGCAAAATTGAAATTTGCCAATAAACAGGTCTCACTTAAAAATGTAGACAATATGTTTAAAATAAACATGAGCGGTTTCAAGAATAGAGAAGAAGCAATGGATTATCTTGCTAAAGCAATAGAAGAAGGCTTTACAGATTCATTTGTGATTGAGCTAAAATACCTGATGCATGGAAATAAGTAATTATTAATACTTGAAATTGAGGTTTTTTATAAATAATTTGCATAATCAATTATAAAATAATATAAAGTAAATATCACTTTATAAAATTTTAGTAGGGAATAAACTGATTATGAAATTAAGAAATTTCTATGTTGTATTACTACTTTCTATACTTCCTTATATAATTGGGTGCGGTTCAGGCTCTTATAAAATAGAAAAAGGCGATTATAAAGATACTACACAATACAAATCTACCGGCGTCAAACTAAAAGACTATTACAGGATCCAAACACCCCCCAAATTCACACTGATGTTTTCAGGCGAACTGAATCTCGGTATGGCAGAGCTATCTTCCAATTATTCAAATGTATTTGATTCAGCTGAATTTTCCGGCGGTAAGAACTTTGGGGTAAAAAATGGTTACGGATTTATGGTAGTTGGTAAGATTCCGCTGCATAAAGCAGGCAACGTAAGGATGAATATCTCAGCAAATTTTAACCGTTTTAAGAGTAATTTCCTTGCACCTGAATCTGATTTCGGGGAAGTGAGCTATAATGTTATGGCATTTGGAGTTGGTTTGGAAAATTCATTCAACCCTAGTTTTAGGCTAAAACCATTTGTTGCCGGTGAGATACAGGCTGATCTCATCTCAGGTACAGCCAAAATCAGGAATACCACCACCGGGGTTACCAGAACAGTAAAAATAAAAAATTCGTTCAGAATGGGTTATACTATTTACGGCGGACTTGAGTACATGTTCAATAAGAAAATGGGAATCAATTTCGGATTAAAACTTACAAATTCAAACCAGGTATTTAAATCCACTAAAGAAAGCAGCAATCCGGATGAAGTTCCATTGAGAGACAAAAAAGATGACACAGCTCTTATAGAGTTTGGCGGATTTAAGAATTTTATTTTTACTTCTTTCTACTTAGGATTGAATCTCTATATCGGCGTAAAAGATATAATCTACAAGTTCAAGAAATAACATTGACTACTATGAACAGTAACTACTATATCAGACTAATATTTGCCATAATTCTCTTTTCGTTTTGTACGGGAATCTTCTCTCAGAATACTGTAACCAAAAGATACATGGTAGTAAGAAGCTCTCCCCGATACACACTTACTGCAAATATAGATTATAACCAGTCTTTGCTTGAGCTCTCAGGCGCATATAATGATGATTACCAGTCAGTTAGTGTTTTTAACGGTGAAACATTTGGAGCAGATAAAGGGTATGGATTAAGTTTGATTTCCAAAATAGCGCTCAATGAAAGAGGAAGCTTCCGGTTTACCCAATCACTAACTTATAACAGGATCCTTTCATATACTTTCGGAGATAAAACAACAATTGCAGATAATGGAAAAGCTAATTACAACTGTTTTACAGGCGGAGTTGGAATAGAATATAATTTTACGCCTGCACATAAATTCAAAATGTTCATGGGTGCAGAAATGAATGCAAGTATGATAAACGGTACAATCAGTGTTTGGTTTGAAAACAGAGGTTTCACTCCTTATAATGAATATTACAAAGTTAACAACAGCGTCAGGCTTGGATATGGGTTAACATTCGGTTCTGAATATCTTATCAATGAAGGATTCGGGCTTAACATTGCCGTAAGGATGATAAACGCAAACGCTTTGCTTAAGGAAGCTAATGGCACCAATGCTGATAAGGATTTTAGACTTCGTGATGATACTAACCCAAACTTGAAATTTGCGGGCAATAACAGAAAGAATTTTTCATTTTATTCAATAATGCTCGGGGTTAACTTCTATTTTGGAATAAAAGAAAAGAAATATAAGCTTAACTAATTTACATTGTATGTATAGAAAAAAAGTTAGCTGAATTTGTTACTTCAGCTAACTTTTTTATTTACGGGCATTTCTCTGCAATTTCACTTTCGCAACTGCCTTATTTCTAATCAGTTATAGTTTTTTTTTAAATTAACCCTTTACAAGTCTTGTTTTTTTTAAGATTATGGCTTATATTGACTTAGAAAAATATGCTGAAATT
>JBDTNV010000170.1:0-6820 GCA_039933555.1 Ignavibacteria bacterium | reverse complement strand
AAGCCATTACCACATCAGGTTCAGAGCCCTGGTCGTTACTTGCCCATTGCCAAATACCAATGCCTTCAGTACAATGTACCACAGCCTCATCCATTGTAAGCCATTGCGGGAGAGCATGTTTGCCAGCTACAACTACGTTGACATAATGACGGCTACGCAGGCAATGATCAAATACAGACAATAAGCAGTTTGCATCCGGTGGCAGATAAACCCTTACTATATCAGCTTTCTTGCTTATTACGTGGTCGAGGAAACCAGGGTCCTGGTGTGTAAAACCGTTATGATCCTGCTGCCAAACATGGGAAGCAAGCAAATAGTTCAGTGATGCGATCTTCCGCCGCCACGGAAGCTCCAAAGTAACCTTGAGCCACTTGGCATGCTGGCTGAACATTGAATCAACTATGCGGATGAAAGCTTCATAACTGTTGAATAACCCGTGGCGACCTGTAAGTAAATAACCTTCGAGCCAGCCTTCGCATTGATGTTCGCTCAACATCGAGTCCAGAACGCGTCCTTCGGGTGCAAGGAATTCATCGTTCTTTACTGTTTGTGTGTCCCATTGCCGATTGGTTTCTTCAAAAACTGCGCCCAGAAGATTTGAAAGTGTTTCATCTGGCCCGAAGATACGGAAATTACGCTGTTCTATATTCAATTTTATTACATCGCGGAGGAATTTTCCGAGAACAAGAGTATCCTGACCGTAAACGGCGCCAGGTGATGGTACTGTTACTGCATGTTTGTGAAAATCCGGCATGTGTAAATCCCGCAGCAATAAACCGCCATTGGTATGCGGATTTGCTCCCATCCGGTGTTCACCATTTGGCGCAAGTCCGGCAATATCAGGATTGAATCTGCCTTTATTATCAAATAATTCTTCGGGCTTATAACTCTTCATCCAGCTTTCGAGCTGTTTCAGATGCTCAGGATGTTCTGAATCTACAATTAGCGGCACCTGGTGGGAACGGAAAGTGCCTTCTATTTGCAAACCGTCAACAATTTTAGGACCTGTCCAGCCTTTTGGTGAAATTAAAACGATCATTGGCCATCGAGGTCGTGTGGTATCGTTCTTGTCACGAGCATTCTTCTGAATTTGTCGTATACTCTCTATAGCCTTATTCATAGTACCTGCCATTAGCTGATGCATCTTTTCCGGTTCGTCACCTTCAACAAAATAGGGCGCCCATCCGCACCCCCGAAAAAATTGTTCCAATTCCCCATTCTCGATGCGTGCAAGAACGGTCGGGTTACTGATCTTGTAGCCATTAAGATGCAGAATCGGAAGTACTGCGCCATCAGTATTTGGGTTGAGAAACTTATTGGATTGCCATGCAGCTGCAAGCGGACCGGTTTCAGCCTCGCCATCACCAATGACACATGCTGCAATAAGCCCTGGATTATCGAACACAGCTCCGAAAGCATGGCTAAGAGAATAACCAAGCTCACCGCCTTCATGAATTGAACCCGGCGTTGTTGGCGCAACATGGCTTGAAATCCCGCCGGGAAACGAGAATTGTTTAAACAATTTTTTCAACCCGGCTTCATCCTGTGTAATGTCAGTATAAATCTCACTCCAGGTTCCTTCAAGATAAACATTGCCCACAATTGCAGGTCCGCCGTGTCCGGGACCGGCTATATAAAACATGTCGAGGTCATACTTTTTGATGACACGATTCAAATGCACATAAATGAAATTCTGGCCCGGTGTCGTTCCCCAGTGTCCAATCACGATAGGCTTTATGTGCGACATTTTAAGTGGCTCTTTAAGGAGTGGGTTGTCATAAAGATAAATCTGACCGACAGAGAGATAATTGGCAGCCCGCCAATATGCATTCATCTTTTGGAGCAATTCCGGCGATAGAGTTTCAACTGCTTTATCTATATTTCTTGTTTTCAATATGATTATTTTTCATTTAAGTAATTTTAAAACATCGCAAACCATTCTCGCGATCATTAATTCTTCATTGGTTTTAATTACACGTACGCATACTTTACCTGCGTCTTTTGAGATAATTTCTTTATTCTTTGTATTATCTTTTTCATTCAATTCAATTCCTAAAAATTCCAGCCCGTCACAGATCCTGGTACGGATTATTGGAGAATTCTCTCCGATACCACCTGCAAATACAATTGTATCAAGACCACCAAGCACTGCGGCAAATGAGCCAATCCATTTCCTGATATGATAACAAAACAGTTCAATGGTTTCAGCAGCAGAGCTATATGTATCTTCATATTTTATTAGTTCCCTCATATCAGAACTTATTTCTGATATTCCTTTCAGACCGGATTCATGATTAATAAGATGACTGAACTGTATTGGGCTAAGTTTTTCATGCTGCATTAAATACCACGCAACACCCGGATCTAGATCACCGGTACGCGTGCCCATAGGCAAACCGGATGTTGGAGTAAAGCCCATGCTTGTATCAATGCATTTGCCATCTTTTACCGCAGCAAGGCTGGCTCCATTACCGAGATGCGCTAATATTATTTTGCCCTTCGCTGCTTTACTTCCACCTATACTGTCAAGTTCTTCAAGAAGATATGTATAAGAAAGTCCATGGAAACCATAACGCCGGATGCCCATGTCATAAAAGCGTCTGGGTATAGTTAATAGTTTTGCAACTTTTGGCATTGAAGAATGGAAGGAAGTATCAAAACATGCTATTTGCTTTAATTCCGGGTAGCGCTTGTTGAATACTTCTATCAATTTAATTTCATCCGGTAAATGTTCAGGATCGTAGGCTCGGATCTTTTTCAGCTCAACTAATAATTCAGAAGTGATCAGTTCAGGCTCTGTATGTTTCATCCCGTGAACTATTCTGTGCCCTATCGCTTGAATTGAGTCAAGATCTAACTCCGCTTCAAGCCAGTCAATCAGATTACCTGCAGCCTCATCATGGTTACCCTCTCTAATGTTGATAGATTTACTTTTATTAGTAATAGTATTGGTAAAGCTGAGATTTGTATTTTTCATGCCAATGTTTCCCAACTCACCATAAAACAATTGTGTAAGTGATCCATTTATTCCATACAATGAAAACTTGATGCTTGACGAGCCACCGTTGATTGTTAAAATTTTCGGACTAGAAGGTTTCATGGATAACTCCTTCATCATTTTTCAGTCCTAATAAAGCCAGTTTCTTACACGTGGACCGGTAATCCGTATGAAGAACACCGTGGATTCCCAGACTTTTTGCAACTTCGACGAACATCTGGGTATTTTCGATATATACTATTTGCTTGACAGGTGTTTGGGCGATATCCAGCGCTAACCGAAAAATGTCGGCGTCCGGTTTACGAATGTGGACGAAACATGAGGAAATGAAAAAATCAATGAATCTATAAAGTTTGAATTTCCGAATCCGGTACTCATTCAGTTCCCGCGCTTCATTGCTAACAACAACAATCTTCAATCCATACTTTTCCTTTAGCCAGCAGATCAATTCGATCATTTGAGGATAAGGTTTCGATTGGGCGAACATGAATAGCCGAAACTGAGATCTGGTGAATTCTCGCTTTTTATAGAAAACCACACGGCTTAAATATTCCTCCATGGTAATCTTGCCTTCCTCGTATGTATCAAAAGTCAGGTGATGGCGCTCCTCCATATCGGTTATCTCCAGATTGAAGTTTCGTGCCGCCCTTTTTCGGGTATGATGATCCCATCCATTGGTAAGCAAGACACCGCCAATATCTAGAAACAAACAGGTAATTGAATTTGTTTTCTTCATAGTTTTTTCATAACCATCAATCGCGTCATCTCTTTGCGGGGTTTATTGAAATTCCACTCACACTTTGGTCATCAAACTGAGATAATATTTTAATAATTATTTATTAATCCTTTCGTGTTTGAAATACATTGCAAATGAATGGTAAATAGTTTCTAAAAGTTACATCCACAACACAGCTTTTCAAAGAATTAATTTTTTCATAATGATTTTCTATACCCCTATTTTCTGATTTTTAAGTTCATTTAGTTTTTTTGCCTATTGCAATAAATAATCATTTCAATACATACTGTATAGGTTTTACATCATCTAGTAACAGTATTTAACTTAATTCATTGAATGGGTCACACTGCTCAATTGTATAGTAGCCACAGTTGATTTTGGTTCAATTAGAATTGTTGGATTTCCCTCAATACCTTCATTATGCATACTTATACATTTAGAATAGGGGAATGGAATTTCAGGAGTGCTGTATCTAATGGGATTATACTTCTCTTTAATAATATTCGTACATATTTTCATATGTGCAATAGCTGAGTTTTGCCACGTAGTAGAGCCCATTATTTGCAGGGCATTAGACCTCATTTTCTTCATCAGATCAGAATCGGAAAGTAATCTGATTGCTGCCTCTGTTAGTTTTTGTGAACTTTGAAAATCGAAAATAATTCCTGCACTATCAATAAATTCTTTTGCATGTGGAATTGGAGTAGAAATTATCGGGCAGCCGCATGACATTGCGTAAGCGAAAGTTCCACTTACCGCCTGATTTGGGTCTTTGGAAGTAAAGAGATATATATCCGTACTCTGAAGATAGTCAAGAAGGTCTTCAAGCGATAAATACTTATTGATAAATCGAACATTATCCTGGAGTTCTAATTGAATAACTTTATCGTAAAGAAAATCACGATACTTTTCTCCTTCATGTTTTATAACATCCGGATGTGTTTTACCGATAATCAGATAAATTACATTGGGGAATTTTTCAATAATGGCGGGAAGTGCATCAAGTGCAGTTTCAATGCTTTTCGTGGAACATAACAGACCGAAAGTAGAGAGCACTAACTGATTTCCAAGATGGTTCTTCACTTTCTTTTCATTCTGGTCAAATGAAGGAATCTTATGTGTTCCATGAGAAATTACAGCTATTTTTGCAGCCGGAATGTCATAGTCTCTCTTTAATATAGTTGCGGAATTTGTTGTCATTACTATTATGATTCCAGAGTGATCTGCAATATCCTGAACAACTTTTTTCCTGTTCATATCCGGATCCGGCAATATTGTGTGAAAAGTTGTGATTACGGGTTTGTTAATCAAGCATAGCAGCCGGTTGATATATACTCCGTATTTTCCTCCAAAGAGTCCAAACTCGTGCTGGATAAAAACCAAAGCCAAATTGTTATCTGAGTTTATTTTCTCAGCCAGTTCAGCATACTGTTCGAATTCCGACGTCTGAAGAACGTACTTGACCTCAGCCGGATATTTACGTTTTATCCCATTGCTTTCAAGCGCGCAAACTTTCAGTGAATACGAGCGGCTAAATTTTTCATCGATAGCATTAATTAAATCATGACTGTAGTTTGCTATGCCGCATTCTCTTGGAGGATATGAAGTAATAAATAGAATCTCAGGTAAGGATTTATCCTTTTCAACTATGGTGAATGGCGCCTTGTTTACCGTATCACTAACCTGGACAAAAGAGTTTGTGAAATTTAATATTTCTTTGAATTGAATTACACTATTGTCTGGGGTACAAAAATTTTTATTTTTCATAAGTTTATTATTTTACTTCATTGTTTTCTTAATAATGCTTCCTCGGTTTTTAGTCTCAATTTTAAAGCCTCAAGTTGGAGAATATTCTGTTTTAAAATCCATGCTTTTTCAGTTAATAACTCATATTTTAGCTGTTCCTTAATTGCCAAATACCTGCAATATTTAAAGTATTAGGGATTTTAGTTTATAAAGTATTTTATTACTTATTCTTCCCATTTGACATCATATTATTTCCATTTTGCATATCCATGTTTCCGTTCATATTATTTTGTTTCCTATTCTGCTGGTTTTTATCATGCATGTTGCCTTGTCTGTTCAGATTCTTATCATTCATTTGATTCTTTCCATCCATATGATTTTGACCATTCATATAACCATATCCGTTCATAGGCATAAAGCTGCTATCGGACCGATTCATCATATAATTTCTTCCGTATGTATCCATCATGTTACTCATATACCCTATCATGTTCCTGTGTCCCATCATCATGAATCCAAACCTGTTTGCTAGTGCTGTATCTGAATCCGTACTATTAATAAATGAATTCATCATATAATTCATCATTCCGGGATTCCCCATTATTTTTTCCCGCATTCGATTTTCTTCCAGCGAATCATTCTGAGCAAAATTCATCATATAATCCGTCATCATATTTCCCGCTTCTCTGTTCGTACTCATATAATCCATAAAGTGGTTGAACATTTCAGGATTTCCGTTTATGTTAGAGAAAACCTCCTTCTGACTTTCCGGTTCATTTAAAATATCATTTACACTTCTTGCAAAGACAAATCGCGATACGATGAAACCAACAATCAGCGCAACTACTGTAAATAAAATTATCTTTTTCATTCTATAATCCTTCCTGAATATTTATATAAATTAATTATTAATCTTTTTTTTTACAATTTTCTTTAAGTCTCAATTTAAACTCTTCATACTGCTCTTTTGTTATTTGCTTTGAGGCAAAACGTTTCTGCAATATATCAAGCGGAAAATCCCTCCTTCTGCGAGGATCCGGAATATAATTATGGAGTTACATGTACCCTGATATTGTAAAATAATTATATTTATAAGACAAATAAATAGTTCATTGGAATTAAAATAGGACTAACTCTTTGGGATTAGAAATCATTTTTTAGTGGGGAATGTATCGTGAGAGCCATACTTATTAGCAACAGAATATCAAGAAAATGACCTTGTTGAAATAAACGAATTGATAGCAGAAAATTGTGGGGTGAATTAAATTGTAGTCTGTATAAAAAGAACCAGTTTTAGAACTGACTCATTTTTCGATGAAGATTTATTTTAGAAAATTGTT
>JBDTNV010000169.1:0-6829 GCA_039933555.1 Ignavibacteria bacterium | reverse complement strand
GGAAAGTTATTGCTATGCAGGCAAAAAACGGGACGATACTTGAAGTGTTTGAATGGGTTTCAAAACAATCAATCAGCGATGCTCACCAGCATCCAAGGGTTCACCAAATGTGGAAAGAGTTTGAAGCGTGCTGCGATTACGAAATACTCAGCAATATTGAAGAGTCTAATGGTATGTTTGCCGAGTTTGAACCCATAGAATTATAAAGAATACTTTAAACCAAAATAAAAGTAATATGATAGATGCTTTACAAAAACGATGGTGGTTAATTGCTGTAAGGGGTTTTCTTGCAGTCATATTCGGAGTGCTGGCTTTATGCTCTCCATATATCGTAATATTTTCGCTCATTACTTTTTTTGCATTCTTCGCAATACTTTCGGGATTCTTTATCCTGACACTTGCTTTTCTTGGTGAAACTGATAACAAGGGAATCAGAATTCTCGAAGGGCTGATCTTTTTAGGCTCGGGAATTGTTGTATTATTGAATCCTGTTTCAGCATTGGGCGGAATAATGATATTCATAGCAGCATGGGCAATATTAACAGGCATTACTCAGATATTTGGAGCTATCAAGTTACGGAAAGTTATTGTAAATGAATGGCTGATGATTTTCAATGGTATAATTTCCATAATATTTGGTATATTGCTTGCAGGCAATCTGATACAGGGTGCAGGTGTAATGTTAATGGTTTTCGGTGTGTTTGCAATTTTAAGCGGTCTATTTTCAATTATGCTGGCATTCAGAATTAAATCATACAAGGCAAATTAAATCATATAAAGCAATTTAAAACAATATAATTATGGCAGAAAACGAAAATGTAGGTCCGGGCAGTATTGATTCAGGTAATGAAGGCGGAAACGAAGGAATGAATGATGAATTCCTGGTTTCTGTATTTAAGACTGATAACATGGCAATTATTTCAGTTATAAAATCGATTCTCGATGAAGCCGGAATAAAGTACATGGCTAAAGGAGAGAACATGCAGGGTGTTATACCTATCAATGCATTTCCCGTTGATTTCCAGGTAATGCCTGAAGATGAAGCATATGCTAAAGAACTCCTGAAGGATGTTGATGAGGATTCAGACTGGTACGATGAAAATTCACCGGATGACTCCGGCGAGAATACGCCTGAAGGTGATAAACCTGCTGATGAGAATGCTTAAGTTGTAAATTTTTACTAGAGAGTTTATAATGAATAATGAAGATTCAGAAACTCTTGTTACTGTATACAGTATATCAAATCATGCGATTATAGCATTAATAAAATCTATGCTTGATGACGCAGAAATTCAATACCTTGCAAAAGGTGATAATTTTCAGAATGTTTATTCCTATTTTGCATTTCCTGTTGAATTCCAGGTCATGGCTGAAGATGAAGCATACGCTAAAGAGCTCCTGAAGGATATCTGTGAGGATTCATATTGGAGTGATGAGAACTCACCTGAAGATCCCGGCTAGGATAATTCCAAATACAATCCGCAATATGAAAATGTTTAAGAAGATTGGAGTATTAATATTATTCATAGTCTGCTCCATTTATGGACAGACCTCAGAGGTAGTTTTTATCCAGCTGAATGACGTGTACGAAATTGCCCCGCTTGAAGGCGGCAAATTCGGGGGATTTGCAAGGGTAAAAACTGTTATCGATAAGATCAAACAAGCTAATCCTTACACTTATGTAATTTTATCGGGTGATTTTATCTCGCCAAGTGCTCTTGGTACGAGTACCTACGAAGATAAAAAGATAAACGGCAGGCAGATGGTCGAAGTGCTTAATGCTATCGGACTTAATTACGTTACATTCGGTAATCATGAATTTGATTATAAACAAGATATCCTGCAGGATAGAATAAACCAGTCAGATTTTAAGTGGTTTTCATCAAATGTATCGCAAAATGATAAAGGTTCAACTTTCAGTTTCAATCAAAACGGGGCTGATTTTCCTAAATATCTGATACTGAGTTCACCCGGTTACCTCAAAAATCATCCAATTAGGCTTGGTATAATTGGAATTTGCATCGATGCGAACAAGCAGCCTTATGTTTCTTATGAAGATTACTACGAGTCAGCCAAAAAAACCTATAATACTATTAAGGACAGCATCGATTATCTTATCGGCATAACACATTTAAGTATTGATGAAGATAAAAAGCTTGCTGGTGAACTTCCGCAATTAAGACTTATTATGGGAGGGCATGAGCACGTTAATATGTATCATAAAGTAGGTGAGACAATAATCACAAAAGCTGATGCAAATGCCCGCACTATCTATGTTCACAGGCTTATTTTTGATGAGAATAATAAGCTAATGGAAATAAAATCGGACCTTGTAAATATTGATGAGACAGTACCTGAGGACCCGAAAGTAAAGGAGCTTGTTGATGAATGGACTTTCCGCGCTTATAAGGGATTTATGGATAAGGGTTTCGACCCCCTCAAGATGGTTTATGACCTGAAGAAAGATACACTTGACGGGAGGGAAGAAACTATTCGTTACGGGCAATCTGCTTTAGGTTACCTGATTGCCAATTCAATGTTCGATGTTACCCCGGGCTCTGACCTTACATTTTTCAACAGCGGGGCTATAAGGATTGATGACCAGCTGACAGGGGAGATAACCCAGTATGATATAATACGCGTGTTGCCGTATGGAGGGAGGATATTCCAGGTTGAAATGAAAGGCTCTTTGCTTAAGCATATTGTAGAAACAGGTTTTAGCCAGCCGGGTAGCGGAGGATACCTGCAGTATTACGGACTTGAAGGATCGCAGGCAGGGTATAAAGTACGGAATGAATTAATTGATGACAATAAAATATATAAGGCAGCGGTATCGGACTACCTTATGAGCGGTATGGAGCAGAACTTCGGTTATTTAACCAAGGACAACCCCGGGATAATAAAAGTTACTGAACCGGATCCGAATAACAAGAGCGACGCCAGAAATGATATCCGTTTTGCGGTGATAAAATATTTTGAAAAATGGAGTAAGGTGAAAAATTGATACAGGTGAAATTATGGAACAGTTAAATTTACCAACTATTATCGCAGGGGGATTCCTTGTGCTTTCCTTTATTATTCTTTACATCTTTAAACATAAAAAAAGGGATTAAGTAAAGAATATATTGGCGAAATTCCAGAGTTGATCACCGGTTGCTTATATAGAATTGTTTGAATGATAATTTCTTTAGAAGTTTATTTATGGCAATAAATATCAGAGAATATAATATATGAATAATTTTGTAAAATATGAACATTCAACTCTTACAGATGAAAAAATGATCAATAACAGTGCGGAATTCTATGAAATAATGAACAAGCGAAGAACGATAAGAGAGTTTTCTAACAGGTCATTCCCAAAGGAAATTCTGATAAAGATAATAATGACTGCATCTTCAGCACCCTCGGGTGCACATAAACAGCCATGGTCATTCTGTGTTGTAACTGACCCATTGATCAAAAAACAGATCCGTGAAGCTGCCGAAAAGGAAGAATATGAAAATTACAATGGAAGGATGGATAAACAGTGGCTTGAAGACCTTTCGTATATTGGCACAGACTGGCATAAACCATTTCTGGAAATTGCACCTTATCTTGTTATAGTTTTCAAAAAATTATATGATTTATCAGAAGATGGCATTAAAAAGCAAAACTATTATGTAAATGAATCGGCTGGTATAGCCTGCGGATTTTTACTTGCGGCAATTCATAATGCAGGTTTATGCGCATTAACGCATACTCCAAGTCCAATGAAGTTTCTCACTAAAATTCTAAATAGACCCCAAAATGAGAGACCATTTCTATTGATACCAGTTGGTTTTCCTGATGAAAACTGCGAAGTCCCTTCACTGAAAAGGAAAGAACCCTTTGATGTATTAAATTGGTATTAAAAATGATTGGGGTTATATATTTAACCTTTTTATGCAGAACTTACTTTTAGTATCCAGTACTTCATTTTTCCTTAAAGAAAAATATGAACCAAATTTTTGTCTGCAGTTAATAATTATCCCGCCGATTAAAAAAATGTGATTCCCTGAAAATTCAGTTTTATTTATCAGTTCAACTATCCTTTAGAATTTGCCAAAAGTATTTGGTTTGTTGTATAGTCATATTCATTGAATATTGATTGTACAACATTATGCATTAAACCCTCAAGTGTTACAGTATCTGGGTAAAATTGTTTGACTACCGGAATTATATCAATATTAGGAATTGTAATGACATGTAAATAATTGATCTTACAACCTATTATATACAAAAATAATTATATGTTTTTAAATGGAATATCAAAAAACCGGTTTATCGGTGAATTACAGGAACAATTTTGCTAACCTGCATATCAATTACTTTTCTTGCTGTATCTTATCATTATATCTTAGCTCAACCAGTGACCCTTTTGCCGAATTCTTAATTGCTTTTATAATTGTGTCATTTTTATCTGTATCGGTTACTATTATACCAGCATCAGTTGATTCATCTTCTGAGTAATATTCATCGTAGATCTCATAGTTATAGCCGTTGTTCTGAAAGCTGACATAGTTCAGATCCTGCCCTGCGTTCTTTTTACCGCCACCACGGAAATAATAGCTATATGTAAACTTCTGCCACGAAGTATTATCAAGTGAGGCAGGATATTCAAGCTCCACATTCTTATTCGTACCGAACCTGTAAACAATGTAGCTTTCGTTTGAGCCTCTGCACAATACAGCGGTCTTACCGGATTTTGTTTTAAACGAAAATATCATAGTTTCGTTTTCCTTAACTAGCTGAGAGAAAATCTGAAGGGATGAAATGAATAATGCAATTATTAATACTTTCTTCATGTTATTATCGTGTTATTTTTTTTGATATTTCCAATGGCGTGATTTGCCTTCTGTAAGCCATTCTACTGCGGTTTCCATCCTTTTGTTCCTTGTTTCCTCAGTCTTTGCTTCACTGATCCACTCAAGATATTCCTTTTTGTGTGATGGCGCGATATTATCATAAACTGCTTTCGCTTTTTTGTTCTTGTTTAGTACTTTCTGGAAATAATCGGGCATTGTGTATTCTTTCCGTTCATGCTTCGGCTTTTCTGCCCTAACGAACTTCACCCCGTCATCATTGAGCTTCATAGCTTCTTTCATCCATTTAACAAGAACAGCATCTTTTGGCAAGTCTTTAATTGATTCAAGCCTGCCAAGGTTACCCATTGAGCCTTTGGTATCTTTACCTGTTAATACTTTGCTGTCTTTCATAATGGCAGCCTTCCAGAACCCGAGTACTGCATGTTTTTTGAACGCGGCAACACCGACAAACGGTCCGTTATAATCAAATGCAGGCATTCCCCATTTAATTGTCTCAGTTACTTCAGGGCATGTTTTATGGATGAGCTTTCTTAAATGCTCCAGTATAGGTTTTGCGTAATCAGCAGATTTTGTAATGTATGCGTCTATTCTCTTATCTTTTGTTACCATGATAATTGATTGATTATTTATATATCTATTTTACTTTTTCAAATAAACCGTTTTGGTATTGGTATAGAGTTAATTTATTTGTTATGCTGTCATTTTCGTTTTGTACTACTGGTACCGAGATCGTATTCTTACTTTTATCAAATAAAACCAGTTTCAAAGGCCGTTCATCGTGATTCTGCAATGAAAAAAAATTAAAGCTAATGCCAAGTTCGTTTACATTGCCATCTGTTGTTTTGGCAAGCTTAACATCTGTATTCAATGAATTATTTTCGATCGCAAAAAATTTAATTCCCTGGGCAATATCACGGGTTGAATATTCTGCATTATAAACACCCAAATAATATTTTTTCTCTTTATCTTTCATAGTGTAAATTTCAGAATACCACGATTTGGGGTCTCCTTCAGTATCGTTCATTGATTCCTTAACAAATACTTTATCCCCGGCAGCATATTGATAAACATTATCATAAAAATGCATCGTTCCCCCTGATTGGGTATCCCATGAATAGATCCTGAACTGCTTGTCTTCAGATGATGCAATTATCAATCCTGCTTTTACAATTATATCCATATTATCTCTCATTGATGAAGGGTCATCACCAAGATATTTCAGAAATAATTTCTTGAAAAGTGTATTATAAGTGTTTACTGAGTCGTCATTGGGGGCTTGAAATTTGTAATAGGTCATTTTATTAAGATGTTCAGCGAGAGATTTCTGAATTTCTGAGGATGTTTGCCCAAACAAGAAGGATGTGGCAAGAAATGATATAATAATTACAATATATTTCATTGTTTTACAGTAATTTATCAATTATTCAGCAATTTACAAAACCTGGTTAAGAATTTCAATGTTTATTAATTTAGTACAGCAATATATCAATTCTTCTTTAAAGATTTCTTATTGAAAATTGCTCAAATAAATATAGAAAGAGAAAAATAATAAAGTATGTTAAGAAAATTAAAATCAGGGGAGTACCGCATTTATTCTAAAAAAATTAATCCGAAAACAGGGAAGAGAAGGAATCTCGGAACATTCAAATCTCTAAAAGCCGCAAAAAAACATGAGCGAGAAATTGAATTTTTTAAAAGACGTTAAACAGTAAAATACATATCATTTTTTTAAACGCCAAATTGTGACAAATGGTGGTCAAGATGCTTCGATGTAAGAGTATTCCATTCATCCGGGGAAAGATTACCAAAAAACGGATGCGGACCTCTTGATAGACCATCTCTTCCTTTATCAGGGAGAATGGATACTATCTTAATCAGTTCCTGCTTTTCTTTTTGAAAATCAATATCGCTCGCCGGAATAAAGTTTTTATCTGTCGGCAAGCCTTTCTTAAATGGTTTATCACTTAGCATTTGTTTTTTAGCCA
>JBDTNV010000168.1:0-6843 GCA_039933555.1 Ignavibacteria bacterium | reverse complement strand
CCTGCTTATAAAAATTATTCAGGTACGCTGGTTAACGCGCTTATGTTTTATATGGGTGAATTGGCTGATAAGCTCCCACGCTTAAACGGTGATGAAGATGACGGCGGCGATGAGCGCGCGGGCATTGTCCACAGGCTTGATAAGCATACATCGGGTATAATGGTAGTTGCGAAGGATGAAGATACACAACGGAAGCTTTCGAAATTATTCAGCAGACACGATATTGAGCGTGAGTACCAGGCGATAGTCTGGGGTCACTTTAAAGTGAAGAAGGGGAGGATTGAAAAACCGCTTGGACGGAATCCGAAAGACCGCAAGAAGGTAGCGATTATCGAAAACGGGAAGCACGCTATCACTGATTATGAAGTAATAAAGGAATTTGATTTTACATCGCTGGTTAAGCTAAGGCTGCATACAGGCAGAACGCACCAGATAAGGGTTCACCTGCACTCAACGGGCCACCCTGTATTTGGTGACCTTGATTACGATGGCACAACTCCCCATGGCATACAGTTATCATCAAACATTAAGGCGCGCATTAATAACCTGCTTGAATTAATGCCAAGACAAGCGCTGCATGCAAAAGTACTTGGTTTCACACATCCTATAACCAATAAACCCCTCAGATTCGAAAGTGATTTGCCTGATGATATGAAGAAGCTGATAAAGAAATTATAAAATTTATCAGATTTATCATATTTGTCAGATTAGAAAATAAAAATCAAAGGCATACACTTTTTTAGTTATGAATAAAAAAATATACTGGTATTGTTTTAAACGTCAATGCAGGGAATTTTATGAGCTGCTTGCAGTATATAATCTTATATCTTGCAGTTTAGATGAATTCATGTCACATTTTACCGGAAAAAAATTCTATGATGATGAAATTAAGCCTGGTGCAAAGCTAATATGGTATGGTGATGAAAAAGTTTTGAATGAAACAGCCATGTATCTTTCAGAAAAAGGTTTCATAGATAAAGAACTTAACACATCCAGGGCTATGGAAAGGCATTTTAAGTATTCCGATAAACCATCAGTAATAAGTAAAAAATTCCCTGATAAGTTGAAAGCCTTATTCCCCGAGACAACAGGTTACAGATGCAAGACAAGATTGTATTATAAGGAAAGGAATAAAAAGCCAATTAAAATTTTAAGCGGAAATGATACACTTTAGTATTTAAAGGATTTAAATTTTTGTTTATATTTTGAATCAACTATCATAAAAGGAGTGAAAAATGAAATCAGTAATATTACCAATTTCAATTTTATTCATATTAGCAATAAACATATTTTCTCAAACATACCCTGTACCTGATATTCTATATTATAAGTTTAACAGCGGAAGTACTACAACACCGAATTATGCCTCACCCGGGCAAGGGTTACCGATCGCAGTTTTATTAGGCGGACAGACATGCGGAATGACGGGCCAGTTTGATAGCGCGTTAGTTGGTGTGGCAGGCTCAAGCACAACCAACTATGTAAATACAGGATGGAACATGAACTTTGGAACATCAAGCTGGACGATTTCTTTCTGGCTGAATAATATTCCAACTACGGGCACCAATTATCTTTTTGGGAATGATATCACGACAAGCTTCAGGTGCTTTACCAATGGAGCAGCCGGTACAGGCAACATCACCTTACGGGCAAACGCTTTTGCAAATGTTGATATAACCGGTGTTCTGCCGGGACCGAGTGTTGTTCATATTGTGTATGATTCAGCCGCAAGTAATGTAAAGACTTATGTTAACGGAGTGTTTCAATCAACCATAACGCAGGCGCCGCTTAACCTGATAGCTGCGGTTGTATTCAAAGTTGGCGGCTATGGTACAGCTACTGCTCTGGGTCAGGGCTGGTTACTGGATGAATTCAGGGTCTACAAAAGAGCGCTTGATGCGGCCGAAGTTTTAGCAACATGGAATCACTCACTTCCATATTCTGTAACAGGAGTTTCAACTCAGAATAATCAGCTGCCATCGGATTTCTCCCTTGGGCAAAATTATCCAAACCCGTTCAATCCCGCAACTACGATTAATTATTCGATACCCATAGGCGCAGATGTTGAGCTTACAGTGTTTGATATGCTGGGCAGGGAAGTCGAAAATATTTACAGCGGCTATCAGAATGCTGGGAATTATAGGGCTGTTTTCAATGCCGAGAATCTTTCAAGCGGTATTTACACTTACCGTTTAAAAGCAGGTAATTTTACCGAGACTAAAAAAATGCTGCTGGTGAAATAATATGTATATTAAATTATAAGGGGCAGAATAATTTCTGCCCTTTTATTTTTGCTTTCAATATACAAGAAATACCGTTATATTTGTATAATATTCCTTAACTTATGGAGGGAACATGAAACCAAAATATTTCTTACTATTATTTTTACTGTTATTTTCAAATAATTATCTTTTGCTTACACAATCCAGGATAAACAGGGATAAAGATCTTAAAAGAGATGGCGAATCACTGCAGAATCCGGAATTAAGCAAAATATTCAATAGTGAACAGTTAAGACTGGAAGGTTCAACTATTTCAGGTGATTATGTTATTGGTCCTGAGATTGCTATTTCCGGTGCTACGGGATTTTATGATTATCAGACAAATGGCGATTGTAAACATTACATCAAAAGAGATTTGATTGATGTTCTCCATGCTATTTTTGTAACGGCGACCGATTCCAATGATATCGTTTCTTCAAGAAGAACTGTATACTGCGGCAGCACTAATGATGGCAGCACATGGTTTTCTTTAGGTGAAGTCCCGTCGTCCTTAAGAAGCGGGTTTGCATCATTAACTTCTGTAAATGGACAGGCCGTGATCTGCAATCATTATCTCGTATCGGGATTGCTAAGAGGATCAATTGCATTGGATGTAGTTCCGTTGGCCGGGTCTTTTACTTTGACCCCTGCTCCATATAATATTGCTTGGCCGCAATGTTCAATACTTTCCAATAATCTTGTGATGGTAGCAGGTGAGACTTATCATTCAGGTGCCGGCACAGATACTTGCATTGTATCAGTTTATAACACCTCAAATAATACTTTTTCAAATACTACAAGATTCCAAACAGGATTGGGAGTAGATCAGGCAAATATGAGATGGATAAGTGCATCCGGGCCAAACGGGAATGCGCTTTATTTACTTGACCCGTTAAGCGATATAGGGGGCACAAACGGTTATAACAGATTATTTATTACCAAGACCTCAAATTATGGTGTTAATTGGTCGCTTCCTATGACAGTTTTCTACGATCCGCAGGTTCTATTAAGTGAATTTGCAATTCCGTTTTTTGGACTTGATGCAATTTATGATTCATTTGGGAATTACTACATTGCTTTTAACACTACAAATGAAACGGGTGACTATGCATCTGCCCGTTTATGGGTTTCAAAAAACGGGGGTACGCCTGTATTAGTGGCATCGCATCAGGGACTTCATGGCATACCCGAGGCAGCAGAAACTGTTTTAAGTCCTCAAGCCGGAATTTGTACTATAGATCATCCAAGTCTTTCAATTTCTTCTGACGGACTTATTTTGTATGTTTCTTACGGTGTTCTAAACGAAAATGATATTTTGAACAGTTTTAATAAGAGCCATATTTATATTAGCACTTCTTTGACAAGTACATTGGAGTTCGGCGAACCGGTACGGGTAACTAATTCCGGAGCCAATTCCTTTGATGAAAGATATTGCAGCATTGCGCAGACTACACCAAATCTAGGCGGGGGACAAGGGAGAACAGTGTTCATGGTATATCAGAAAGACCCGCAGCCGGGAAGCGGTTCATTTAACGATTTAGCGCCAATTTCAAGGGCTTCGTTAATATTCAGGAAAATAACCGACCTCTCGTATCCAATTACAAATATAAATAATAATAATTCCAGCATACCAACAGAATCTAAGTTACTGCAAAATTATCCAAACCCATTTAATCCGGGCACACAGATTAGATTCGAGATAAGCTCGAGATCAAATGTTGTACTGAGTGTTTATGATATCAATGGAAAATTTATCAGTACTATTTACAGTAATTCTGCAACTGAACCTGGAAGTTATAGCAAAAATTTTGATGGAACTGTTTACTCTAGCGGGATCTACTTAATTATTATGGATATAAGAGATGGAACAGGCACCATCTTGAAATATTCCAAAAAGATGCTGTTGATCAAATAGTTTGGTTAAAGTTATTTTTGATCTGTATCAGTTAAAAACACTGATTGGAAATGATAGAATTGTTTCTTACTCTTTATTCTAACTTTTTAGGAGGTTCAAATTGAAAATGAATAAATTCATACTATTGATATTAGCATCATTGATATTTTTATCTTATATCTCATATTCACAATCAAGAACATGGAAAGAACACGGCTCACCCTGCCAAAATAACAAAAAAGTATTTTGCAGTATACCTTTAATGTATGAAAGCGGCAGAACAGGCGAAGATTATTACATCGGACCGGAAATTCCTGTAACAGGTGCTTCCGGATTTTACGATTACCAGTCAATTGGTGATTGCAGGCATTACATAGATAGATCCAGCTCAACTGAATTGCATGCAGTATTTTTAAGATCCACTGACTCAATGAATAATGTTAGCACAAGGCGGACTGCATACTGCTTCAGCGATGATCAAGGGGTAACCTGGACATTCATAACAACGATTCCCGACGCTGTGGTGAGCGATTTTCCATCATTAAGTTCCCTGAGTACAGGCGAAGCATTAATCAGTAACAATTTTGTCGGAGCATTCAATAACTTTAGCTATGCAGCTTACGATGTTGCGCCTGGGGCAGGTTCATTTACGACGGCTTCAACTCCTTCACAAATTTTCAATCCGGGCTGTACACGGTTATCTGACGGCACAGTCCTGCTTTCGGGGACTACAATGATAAATAGTTCGCAAACAGATTCAGCAGTTGTTACAATTTTTAATGATAACACGCATACATTTTCAAATACTCATAAATTTACTACCGGTGATTTTATCGATCAGTCAAATATGAGAATTACCTGTGCTTCGGGACCTGATGGCAGGGCTTTAATTCTTTTATCTCCGGTTAATGATAACGGCAGTACTGCCGGCTTTAACAGAATGTTCATTGCCTTTACAACAAATTCCGGTCAAACATGGAGCCAACCTCAGATATTCTATAATCCGGGTCTTTTAAACGGTCAAATTGCAATACCATTTAGGGGAATTGACGCGGTGTATGACAATTCAGGCAATTATTATGTAGCTTTTAATACTACTGATACCAGCGGTAATTATTCTTCTGCTAAATTGTGGGTTTCAAAAAATGGCGGGACACCGGTAATAATAGCCCAGCACACAGGAAGTAACAGCATTGCGGAAGCAGCAAATACTCTAAGCAGTCCGCAGGCAGGTTTTTGTACTATAGATCACCCAAGTTTATCAGTCTCTTCAAATGGGTCATTGTTATTCGTTACTTATAGTGTGATGTTTCAGAATGATACCTTAAACGAATTTAATAAATGTCATATTTATGTAAGTTGTTCTCTAACCAATATTCTAAACTTTAGTAATCCAATAGGAGTTACCAATGCAGGTCCAAATTCATTTGATGAAAGATATTCGAGTATTGCCCGGATATCTCCTGATATTAGCGGGTCCAGTGGGATTACTGTCTACTTGGTTTATCAAAAAGACCCCCAGCCCGGAAGTTGTGCAAACGGAGATAATGCCCCAATATCCAGATCATCTTTAGTATTCAGGATCATGAATGGTTTCCAAACCTTTCCCGGAGTAATTCAAACAAATAGCGAGATACCATTGGACTCAGATTTGCGGCAGAATTATCCTAATCCATTCAACCCTGAAACTCAAATTGAGTTTGAACTAAACATAGAATCAAACGTGAAGCTGTTACTCTACGATATCAATGGCAGATTTCTGGAAAATATATACAGCAATGAAAATGCCTCTGCAGGGAAATATACATATTTATTTAACGGCAGCAATTATTCCAGTGGAGTTTATTTTATTTCTCTGCAAATTGTTAATAAGAACGGAAAGTCTCAGAATTTGTCCCGCAAAATGCTTCTTGTAAAATAAAACTCTGAGGGATGAATTTCGAGCAGTGAGTAACCATGCTTAGTTGTTCTTTATGAATTAATTATGCAAACTCATTGCCGGGGTTGGACCGGCTTACTTATTTTTCATTCATGATCTTTTGTGCTTCAGCCAACTTGGCATCTCTTGTTTCTTTGCTATCGTACTTCCATGTTATATCCTGTCCGCCGGTGATTGAAAAGTTAATTGTGTAATATTTTCCATTTCTGTCATCAAATGAGCCCATTGCAGCAACTAAATTCAGGTTTACATATTGGAATTTGGTATCAATTTCTGCGGTTAATAACATCTTGAATAATCCTTTCTTATTAAATTAATGATCAAATATAAAATATGGTGTTGTTATAAGAAATGAATATTGCATCCAAAATTGTGGAAAAAAATTTATGAATGTTTTGAGAAAGATTTAAAGTATCATTTATTTATCTGTTCCTTTAACAAATTCTTTGCGTCTTGGCGCCTTTGCGTGAAATAATTTGAAAACCACCCCGTCAAAATCTGTTTACCTTAAAGAGATTTATCGAAGGAAGGCTTGAAGGCATATCTTGCCTTTCCCTCCTTAATAAAGGAGGGGAGCAATTATTATTCTGCCAATTATTCTCCCTTGAATGATTTTCAAATTTTAAGCATATTTGCAACTTATAGAATCAAGCCGGAGTAGCTCAGGTGGTTAGAGCGTCGGAATCATAATCCGCAGGTCGGGGGTTCAAGTCCCTCCTCCGGTACAATTAACCTATTTAAATTCTTCG
>JBDTNV010000167.1:0-6964 GCA_039933555.1 Ignavibacteria bacterium | reverse complement strand
ATACTGCGCCGGGAACATCACTGCTTTGCATAAATATGCTGGATGCATCAACAGGATATGCAGGTGGTCAACAAACAATACATAAAACAACAAATAGCGGAATAAACTGGACAACAATTTCTCTGCCTGGTGCAAGTACTATTCATAAAATTGTATTCCCCGTCGACGGACAAACAGGATTTGCTGTAACAGAATCAGGGAGAATTTATAAAACCACCAATGCAGGCGGGAACTGGAATTATCTAACAACCCCAACTGCGACTCCACTTTATTCTATTAATTTTGCATCTAATTCAAACACTACCGGTTATGCAGTTGGAAATAATGGTGTAATTTTACGTACGACAAACGGTGGCGGAAGTTTTGTAGGTATAAATAATTCGGGCACTGAGATTCCGGATAATTACAGCCTCGGGCAGAATTACCCTAACCCGTTTAACCCGGTCACAGCAATTAACTTCGGGCTGCCAAAAAGCGAAAATGTAAAATTAACGATTTATAACATTCAGGGAATGGAAGTTGAAATATTAAGTAATGGATATAAATCTGCCGGAAACCATTCTGTAATATTTAATGCGGAGAATTATTCATCAGGAATATACTTTTATAAATTAACCGCAGGGGAATTTTCAGAAACAAAAAAAATGTCAATAATTAAATAGTATCACACTTTTTTCCGATCCAACTCTGAAGAGCGGGCTTGTTTTAGCCGCTCTTTTTTACTTTTGAATAATACTAATAATTTGCTATTTTTGCTCACTATGTTAGAATCCTATGTACCAATATTATTAATGATGAGCGGAGCTGTAGCTTTTGCCATCATAAATATCATTGTATCCAGAATACTGGGTCCGAGAAAACCAAATGCCGAAAAACTCTCTACTTACGAAAGTGGAGTTGAGCCATATGGAACTGCACACTCTAAGTTTTCGATTAAGTATTATATGGTTACTATGCTTTTTATACTGTTTGATATTGAAATAGTATTTATGTATCCATGGGCAGTAACTTTCAGAAGCTTTAAGGGTGCTATGATGACTTATGCTTTGATAGAAATGCTTGTATTTATTGTTCTGCTGCTGATAGGTTATTTTTACATGCTCCGCAAAGGCGCATTAAAGTGGAATTAGTAGTTAAAAGGAATTTATAAAAAATTAATATATGTCTGATATAAACTCAAGTCTGCAAAACGATGGTTTTTTTACGACAAAGATAAGCGATATACTCGGTTGGGCTGAGAAAAATTCTGTATGGCCCATGCCGATGGGTATAAGCTGCTGCGCAATTGAGATGATGGCTTTTGCCGCATCAAGGTATGACGCATCCCGTTTTGGCAGTGAGGTTTTCCGTTTTTCTCCAAGGCAATCTGACTTAATGATAGTTGCCGGGACCTGCACATATAAAATGGCATGGGTAGTAAGAAAAATATGGGACCAGATGCCCGAACCGAAATACTGTATCGCAATGGGCGCATGCACTTCTTCTGGCGGTATGTACAGAAGCTATTCAGTTGTGCAGGGTATTGACCAGTTTCTGCCGGTTGATGTTTACGTTGCTGGCTGTCCCCCAAGGCCTGATGCCTTGATCCAGGGCTTGATGCAGATACAGGAATTAATAGGAAAGAAAAAACATAGATTATTTGAGCAGACCGTTAAAGAAATGGTAAGCTGAAATTAAGAATTTAATAACAGACCCGGCTAAATGCCGGGTTTTTTGTTTTATGATAAGACCTCTGAAGTTTTTAAAACTTCAGGAGTCTTACTCTTTGAAAATCCCGTTAAATCATAATTTCGTATATAAATAATATGAAACCGAGATCAATCTTCATAACAGGCGGTACGGGCTATATTGGTTCAAGGCTGATTCCATTACTGATTGCTAAGGAATTTGAAGTTAATGCTCTTGTGAGGAAAGGTTCAGAGAACAAACTGCCTGAAGGCTGTAACATTATTTATGGAAACGCATTAGATAGCAATTCATTTAAGAAAAACGTTAATGGATGTGATATATTCATTCATTTAATAGGTGTAGCTCACCCTGGACCGGGTAAGGAAAAAGAATTTAATGAAATTGACCTAGTATCAATTAAGGAATCAGTTAAAGCCGCAACAGAAGCCGGAGTAGAACAATTTGTTTATTTGAGCGTTGCTGAACCTGCTCCGGTTATGAAAGAATTTATTTCCGTCAGAAAACAAGGCGAAGAAATGATAACCCGTACTGGTATGAACGCGGTTTTTATTAAACCGTGGTATGTATTGGGCAAAGGGCATTACTGGCCATATTTCATTTTACCAATTTATTGGTTGTTTATGATCATTCCACCATTCAGCAAAACAGCTAAGAGGTTATATCCTGTAAAGCTTGAGAATGTTTTGAATGCTATTGTTTATTCGGTTGAAAATCCTGTGGAAGGAATTATCCGCATTTCCACAAGTGAGCTGAGGAAATTTTAGTATACTTGCAGAGACAGGTCTGTGAGCTGTCTAAGAAATATTATGCTTTAAATATTAAGGGATACATTTAATATTAAATCAGGAGAGAGGTCTGAGACCTCTCTCTACAAAAAATACTTGAACGCTTTAATTCACATCGCCAAGATAAATTGTTTCATTTATCTCATTAATATTTTTCAAATGCTTTCTAATTGATTGAGGGTAAAGCCTCAGGGTTTCGATATCACTTAAACTGATCCAATCCACTGAAAGCTGACCGATATCGGGTACTGTACCGGGGGCCGGCATTCCGCTCACAATATCAGCCTGGAACATAAGCTCAACATGATGAACATTACGTTCTGCATGTTCTTTGATTCCGTGATTCACTGCAATATAGTCTCTTATAAAAAGTAATCTTTTCATTTTAACTCTCAGCGAAACTTCTTCTTCACACTCCCTGAGAAGCGCCTGTTCAATAGTTTCACCGTGTTCCTGCCCACCGCCGGGAATTATATAAAAAAAACCGTATTCGTCCTCTTTCTTAATGACAAGTAATTTATCATCAGAAATGATTACAGCTTTAATAGAAAGCCTTATGTCTTCTCTTTCGTTCAATTTCTTTAATCAGGCTTTCTTTGTTTAAAGATAAGAAATATAATTAATAAGCCTATCAATCCAATCCAAGTATACCTGTATACCGGCAGCATATTCTTATCCCCTATAATAAATACTAATGGACCTATAACTGTGACAAGCAAAAGGGGTATCCCAATAAATACAGTTAACGTAAATAATGAGCTCTTGGTCTGACGGTCTTCAGTATCTCTCGATTTGCGGTACATGAACCTGAAGAACCAGAGAACAAAAACAGTCACAATGAGCCATATTGTAATATAGGCCGCGTAATTATGCTGTAATAGCCGGATTTCCTGCATAAAGAATTATGATGTTTTTTGATTTAAATGTTTTGGAATGAAAATCTGTTCGAGTATTTCAAATATGAATTCTACCAGAATTGCGAGTATGGCAGCGGGGATTGCCCCTTTTAGTATCAGGGATGTATCATTCAATGCTAAGCCTGTTACAATGAACTCACCCAGGCCGCCAGCACCAATAAAGGCAGCAAGTGTAGCAGTTCCAATATTAATTACGGCGGCTGTTTTAATCCCCGCAAATATAGAAGGCATTGCAAGTGGAATTTCAACATACCTCAATTTCTGCCATGTAGTTAAACCCATTCCAGAGGCAACTTTCTTAATTACGGGGTCAACTGAATAAATACCAATAGTCGTGTTTCTGAGAATTGGAAGCAGCGCATACAAAAACAGTGCAGCTACTGCAGGTACAATTCCAATTCCAAAGACAGGTATCATGACAGCCAGCAAGGCTATCGATGGGATTGTTTGCAGCAGCCCGGTAACATATAAAATTGGTTTTGAAAAAGCAGGAAAAGCAGAAAGCAAAACTCCCAAAGGAAATGCGATCAAAATTGCGAGAATAAGCGAAATGAAAGTTATCTGCAGGTGACGCAGTGTTTTTTCAAGGATCTCATCTGCTGCGGACTTGTTTTCATACTTTGTCTCAATTCCAATAAGCTTGTTTGTCTTCAGGAATTCATTTGCAACATCGCCAAAGCTCTTATTTTCATAAAGCACCTTTGAATTCATTTCCCTCATCATGCTGTCATTAATTGTTCCCGCCAGGAGCCTGATAAGGTCTTTTGCTTTTGTATCTATTGCCTGCCGCATAAGGGGGACACCCATATATGAAGGGAAAAAGTTTTTGTCATCATTCAGAGTAACAAGCTGGTACTTGTTTATTTCACCATCTGTGGAGTAAACATCGGTAAGCTCAATTTTTTCATCATCGATTGACTGGTATGCAAGCCCGTGGTCAATGCCTATGGGCTGAATTTTAAGATGGTATAAGGCGGCAAGATTTTCCCAGCCGTCCTTTCTTTTGATAAACTCATAGCTCATAGCAGCTTTTATTTCCGGATACGGCTTCAGGTCAGAAATATTCACAAGTTGGTACTTCTCCGCTGTTTTCTTTTTAACAGCAAATGCATATGTATTATTGAATCCAAAACTTCCTGAAATTTCTAGCCCGTGTTCTTTCTTAAGCATTTCATTGAGAGCAAATATTCCCGGCCGTTCATTAAGCTTTAATATCGCTTCAGAAATTGTGCCGGTATATTCAGGGTAAACATCAATCTGGTTATTTTTCAGTGATTCAAAACATACCAGGGTGCCGCCAAGATTAAAATTCCTCTCAACCTTATAGCCGTTTGATTCCAAAAGCTGGGAGATTATCTCGGCAAGGATGTATGACTCATTGAAATGCTTAGCCCCTACCCTTATCGTCTGCGAAACAGTAAGTGTGGTAAGAAATAATATTAGCAATAAGCACTTTTTCATATCAACCTCGTATCCACATAATCTTTTACATAACTGCTCACCGGATTATTCAGCACTTCTTTTTTAGAGGCATACTGCCTGATAACACCGCTTTCCAAAATCATAATATTATCGGCAAGCTTTGCAGCCTCGTTAAGGTCATGGGTAACAATTACAATTGTGCGCGGTTCGGCCTTCTGCATTTCAAGCAGTTCGTTATGAATTTCATTCTTAGTTTCGGGGTCAAGCGCGGCAAAAGCTTCATCCAGCAGGAAAATTGGGGGGCTCAATAGCATTGCGCGGCAAATTCCTACCCGCTGCTGCTCACCGCCTGAGAGCTGGTATGGATATTTGGTCTTAAAGCTTGGAGGCAGATTAACAAAGCTCATTAAGGTATCAATCCTCCGCTCAATATCATGCTTGGATTCATCGGTGATCATACCGAGCATAGCGATATTATTATAGACAGTCATATGAGGAAAAAGCCCTGTACCTTGTACCGAATAACCTATCTTAAGCCTGGTTTTAGTTATATAGGAATAATCCAGGGGCTTACCGAATACGATAACTTCGCCTTTATCGGGTTTTATCAGCCCGTTTATTATCTGCAATAGGGTTGATTTACCGCTGCCGCTCTTACCGATAATTACAGTAATTTTAAGATCTTCAATTTCAAACGAAAGGTTATTTATAGCAACTGCGGCACCGTAATTATGAGAGACATTATTAAACTGTATTAAACTCAAATGTGTTAATATTTGTGATTTATAAAAATTTAGAGAACTTTTAACAGTACAATTATATTGAAATAAATTATACTGTGTAAAATGAATTTTAAATATCTGTTAGAACAGATATATTTAAATTAATCCTGTAAAACTACTAATAAAATATTTAAATGGAAAATCAAAATAACGTTCTGAATTTAAATGACATAGAGAACTCTTTGAGCGGTGTGAATTCAGATAAAATATTTTCACAGTTCAGAAGAGTGCGCAGAATGACAATTGAGCTGTGTGAACCGCTTGAAATTGAAGATTATGTGGTGCAGACAGAAAGCTATATGAGCCCCCCGCGCTGGCATTTGGGACATGTTACTTGGTTTTATGACCAGTTACTTAAGAAATATTTCAAAGATTATAAGCCGTATAAACAGGATTTTTCATATTACCTGAATTCCTATTACCAGGCTTTTGGTAAACCTTTCAATAAAAGCAAAAGAGGAACAATTTCGCGTCCAACGGTGAAAGAAACTATAGCATATTGGAATTATATCAACCGCGAGGTATCAAGGTTCTTTGAATCGGCTGACATTAAGCTTAATATATTAAAAGATTTCATGCTGGCATTCAACCATGAGTGGCAGCACCAGGAGCTAATGGTGTACGATATTCAGAATCTGCTGCAGGATAAATATATACCTAAGGAAACAAAAAAGCTTCCTCATGCAAACGGTCAGGCCCGCAAAAAGGAAATGATAAATATTCCGGGCGGTGTTTATGAGCTTGGTTTCGATGTTTTCAGTTGGAAAGATCAGTTTGCGTATGATGTAGAAATGCCGCAGCATAAGGTCTACCTGAACGATTACAAAATAGATAACACTCCGGTTACAAATGAAGATTATCTTAAGTTCATTGCTGATGGCGGTTACAAGAATTACAAATTCTGGCTTGATGAAGGCTGGCAGTGGGTCAACAATAATAATATAATAGCTCCGTTATATTGGGAGTGTGATGAAAGCGGAAGCTGGTTTAAATGTGACTTCAAGGGAAAGAGATTCATTGAAAATTTCCCAAATGAACCCGTCACAAATATAAGTTTCTTTGAAGCTGATGCTTACGCAAGGTGGTCAGGTAAAAGGCTGCCAACGGAGGCTGAATGGGAAAAGGCTGCAAGCTGGGATGAGGATAAGGAGAAAAAGAGACTTTACCCGTGGGGTGATGAAGAGCCGACTGATTTTCACTGTAACCTGCTTGAATCACGAATTTGGTCACCGGCTGATGTATTCACATATGAGCAGGGTAAAAGCTATTACGGCTGTTATGGTATGATAGGTGATACATGGGAATGGACAGGTAGTGAATTTGTAGCTTACCCGGGATTTAAATCAGGTTTTGCGGAATATAATGATAA
>JBDTNV010000166.1:0-7011 GCA_039933555.1 Ignavibacteria bacterium | reverse complement strand
TTCAGGATAAACCATGGGGATGCGTTGACTTTTCCAACAGTCCTTATAAAAATTCAATTTATGTAACATGGACAAGATTCAGCGGATACCTGAACCCGAATCCAAATGACTCCTCTATAATTATGTTCTCCAGATCTGCAAATGGTCCGCAGTATAACTGGTCTGATGCAGTCAGGATCAGCAAGCTATCAGGAAATGCATATGATTCTAGTAATACAGTAGAAGGTGCCGTTCCTTGTACAGGTCCCAATGGTGAAATTTATGTTTCATGGGCAGGTCCAAAAATAAGGAACCAGCAATATGGTATATTTTTCGACCGATCTACTGATGGCGGCAATACCTGGCTTGATGACGATATATATGTAACCGATCAGCCCGGTGGCTGGTATATTCTGATTCCAAATTTAATCCGCTGTAACGGGTTCCCGGTTACAGCGTGCGATATCAGTAATGGTCCCTACAGGGGTAATATTTATATCAACTGGAGCGATCAGAGAAATGGCTTAAATGATTGTGATGTATGGCTTATCAAATCTACCGATGGCGGTAATTCATGGGGGCAGGTTAAAAGAGTTAATAATGATCCTCCCGGGAAACAGCAATTTTATAACTGGATGACTATTGATCAGGTTACAGGATACATTTACGTAATTTTTTATGACCAGAGAAGTAATCCCTTATTCAGCGCGAATGTTTACCTGGCCCGCTCAACTGATGGAGGTGAGACTTTTGAAAATATCAAGATCAATAATACAGCGGTATCCCTGGTTAATTGGCTGTATGATTATATCGGGGTCTCAGCATACAATGGAAAAGTAAGACCTGTTTGGATGGGTAATAATTATGCAATAGTTACTGCCATAGTCGATTCTTTTTATAATATAGGTATAACCACTCTAAGTACAGAAATACCAAAGGACTTTGCTTTGCGTCAAAACTATCCAAACCCTTTTAACCCGGTAACCAATATTGAGTTTGATATTTCTGAACTCTCCTTTGTAAACATTGTGATATTTGATGTTACAGGCAGGGAAATTGAAAAACTGGTTAACCAAAAACTATCACCCGGGAAGTATAAAACTGACTGGAATGCTGAAAGTTATCCCAGCGGTGTATATTTCTATAAGCTTGAAACTGAAAAATATAACGATACCAAAAAAATGGTATTGGTAAAGTAATAACCCCAATCAAAAAGGCGGACTCATAATCCGCCTTTTTTTAAAATGTAACTTTCAACCTTTAGCTGACTTTACTTCACGCTTTCAACTTTATAACCTGCTGCTGTAATCGCTTCTTTAATTGCATCAGTATTTGTTTTTGCCGGATCAAAAGATGCTTTAACTACATTTGTATTAAAATCCGCATTTACCTGTTTGACACCATCAACTTTTTTAACTTTGCTCTTTATTGTGTTTTCACAGCCGGTACAGGTCATTCCTGAACACTGAATCTCAACCGATTTATCGGTTGCCAGAACTTCTGTCGATTTGCTGTCACTTTTCTGTTCAGTTTTGTTAGAATTTTCATTCTTATTATCTGTAGTGGTCTTGTTATCTGATTTTCCGCAGCCAATTACAAAAATTGCTGTGATTATGGCTATAAAAGAAGCTAACTTAGTTTTCATTGTATTTTTTAAATGGATTTATATTTGTGTAAAAATAAAATAAATTTATCTATATTAATAACTATATATATAGTATTATAATTTCATCATGAAAATATCAGTTAAAGTTAAGCCGAATTCCAGGGAAAATTCAATAAAAAAGCTCGAAAACGACACTTTTGAAGTAAAAGTATCAGTACCCCCTGAAAAAGGAAAGGCAAACCTTCGCGTAATTGAGCTGCTTTCAAAAGAGCTAAAGATCGCCAAATCCAGAATTACTCTCATAAAAGGTGAAACCACTAAGGAAAAGCTTTTTGAAGTTAACCTATAATCCAGGATCAGTTAACTATACCTGTTACTATAATACCAACATTTTTAAAACATTTATTGATATATTTGTTGATTAATACCATAAAATAAAGATCACAAATGAAAAAAATATTTTTAATTTTATTTATCACTTCGTTATTTCCGTTGATTTCGTTTTCTCAGGAAAGTGAAGAAAATGAAACCCCGGAAAGTATTCGTGAACGTGAAATGTTCATCCATACACGCCGTTCCGGCGGTCCTGAAAAGCAATTTGCACCCAATTCATATGAAAATGCGCTCAGGCAGAAAGAATCAGTTATGAAAGATAAGGAACGTCAAGGCAGCCCTACAAGTATGCTTAACTGGCAAACTGTGAATCCACTTGGTATGTTTTATTCACGTACCGGAAATAATTTTATTGCAGGCAGGACCAATTCAATTGCATTCATTACCGGACAGCCGAATATCTTTTATATTGCCGCTGCACAAGGAGGAGTTTGGAAAACTCTTGACGGAGGAAGCAACTGGATTCCTTTAACAGATAATTTATCAACACTTGCTTGCGGTGATGTTGTAGTTGACCCGATAAATCCAAACCTGGTTTATCTTGGCACAGGCGAACTTAACTATTCAGGTGATAGCCAGTATGGCGATGGTATTTATAAATCACAAAATGGCGGCTTAAGTTGGGTGCAGGTCGCACCGGGAAGCCTTGTTGGTACCAGATGTTCACAAATGGCAATTGACCCCACAAACAGCAATATAGTTTACTTCGCAGGTAATCTTGGTGTTTTCAAATCAACTAATTCTGGTACAAACTGGGTAAACACAAACAGCGGTACAAATGCAAATTGTTTATTAATTGACCCTACTTCGGTACAAACTGTGTATGTAACAACAGGCGGAACCAATGCGGGCCTCATCAGGAAATCAACTGATGGAGGAACAACATGGGTAACGCTTGCAGGTGGACTTCCATCAGGTATGGGAAGAGTTCAGCTTGCTATGGCACCAAGCAATTCACAAATAATTTATGCAAGTATCGCCGCATCAAGCGGTTCCTTGCTTGGTTTATACAGAACTACAGATGGAGGCACAACATGGACTTCACAGGCAACAACGCCAAATTATCTTGGTACACAGGGCTGGTATGATAATGCCGTTACAGTAAGTCCGGCTGACCCTAATGTTGTTATCGTAGGCGGTCTTGATCTTTATGTATCAACAACCGGAGGTACAGGGTTGGTACAAAAAAGCTCCTGGTCTACATCAAATTCACAGAATATGGCACACGCTGATATACACAGGCTTGCGTATAACGGCGTCAATTTATATTGTATGTCAGATGGCGGTGTATACAAATCGACCAATAACGGAAATAACTGGGTTGATCTTAACCGTACACTTTCTACTCTTCAATATGAAAGCGCAGATTACGATCCGGCAAATCTCTTAATGCTTCAGGGAGGGTGTCAGGATAATAACAAGCAGACATCTACAAACGGAGGTACAGACTGGAACCAGAGGACAACAGGAGATGGCGGATACACTATCGTTGATCCGATAACACCGAATTTTGTGTATGGTCAGTATGTAAACGGTTCTATTCAGCGCTCTGCGAATACGGGTGTTAGCTTTACAGATTTCACACCAACCGGATCTTCAGGGGGATTATTCTACAATCCGTATGAAATGGCGCCGGGAGATCATAACACAATTATTTTTGGCAGAGCTAACGTATGGAAAACTACAAATGCACAAACTGCTTCTAGTGGAAGCGGGTGGACGCAAATTGGTACAACTGCAATTATCGGAGGAAGTGTTTCTGCTATTGGTATCAGCTGGACAAATACAAACAAAATTTATATTGGTACATCTAACGGCAGAATTCTTGTAACTACAGATAACGGGTCAAATTGGTCTTTGCAAACAGGTTTTCAGTATGTAAGTGATTTTATTGTTGATAATTCAAATGATGATATATGTTATGCAACCCTTGGAGGCACAAACGGGACACATGTCCTGAAGACCACTAATGGCGGTATAAACTGGGTAAATATTACCGGCAACATGCCCAATATAGCTGCAAACTCAATTGTTCTGAGAACAGCCACCCCGAGAATGATTCTGGTAGGTACAGATATTGGTGTGTTCCAGTCGAATGATGAGGGCGCTACCTGGGTTTCATTTAACAGCGGCCTTCCTGCGGTTGAAATTTATGATATGAAGTACAAACAGCAAGCCGGTATGATACTTGTCGCAACACACGGCAGAGGATGCTGGACATTTGACCTCGGCGCAGTGCTAGGAATTGACCCGTATTCTGTAATTCCAAAAACTTATGAACTGAACCAGAACTATCCTAATCCGTTTAACCCCGAAACAAAAATAAAATTCGGGCTTCCAAAAAGCGGAAATGTAAAGCTTACGGTTTATGATGTTTCCGGAAGAAAGATCGAAGAGCTTGTGAATCAGGAATTAAATGCAGGAACATTTGAGGTTACAATGAACGGTTCGAATCTTTCAAGCGGTGTATATTTCTATAAGCTTGAAGCGGAAGGATTTGTTGAAACAAAGAAAATGATACTGGTTAAATAACCGATTATTTAAATATTAATAATTTCATTGAAGCGTTCATTTAAATGAACGCTTTTTTCTTAATCTGATTTAGATTACTGATAATTCATATATAATTAAGTATCTTTACAAAACATCAAATCTTTTTTTACAAACCAATTTAAGGAAAGAAATTGCTAAAAAGCAGTTTAATGGATATTATCCTGAATTTAAATGCGGGTGAGCTGAAGAGTTTAAGCGAGTATATCCATTCACCTTTTTTCAATAAGAATAAAAATGTACAAAAACTGTTTGATTATATAGCGAAGCAAGCCCCTGAATTTGCGCCGGAAAAAATGAATAAAGAGTATGTTTATAAAAAGCTCTTTGGCAGCGAAGCATTCAATGACGGATTTATGCGCTCTCTTATTTTTATGATAACCCAACTTGCAGAGGATTATCTTGCTTACTTTAATTACAGCAAAGACAGCTATAACTCCAAGGTTTCCCTTCTTAATGAGCTTAATGAGAGAAATATTGACAGGATCCTTTCAAAAAACATAAAATTATACGAAAAAGAATTCAGTGAAGAAGAAATTAAGGATGATAAATACTTTAAAGCAAAATACGAGCTCGAAGCTATTAAGAATGACAGCCAGATTCTGAAAGAACGATTCCTTAATAAAAAAGAAATAAAGGAAGATCTTACGCATAATCTTCTTGAGTACAAAATCATACAGTTCTTTATTTCTATTATTTCCAATTATATATTCATACTCAATAGAGAGCATCTAGTAAATATGGATCACGACCTTATTTTTCTGAATGAAATGATTACATTCATTGAAAAAAATAAAGACCACTATTCCAGCCTGCCGATACTGATGTTCTACTACTGCCACCTTAGAATGACAATGGAGCCGGACAATGAACATTATTACAGAGAGCTTAAAAAAATTGTTTTGGATCCTGAAAATACTATGAGCCACCTGGATAGATACAACGGCATAATAGGGCTGCAGAATTTCTGCATCAGGCAGTATAACTCCGGGAAAAGGGAGTACCAGCAGGAATTTTTTGATATGCTTGAGTTTACACTTGCTGGCGGCTATTTTACACCTCAAAAAGGCGGTGATTTCGTCCCGCAGAATTTTAAGAATTACGTGATCTTCGGTACCAACATGAAGAAATATGATTGGACTGAGAATTTCATAAAGAATTATAGGAAAAAACTCAGCCCTGAGCACAGGCAGAATGCATATAATTTCAGTATGGCAAAGATATATTTTTCTAAAGATGGATTTTGAAAAAGCGCTTGGATATATCAGCCGTGTATCTTACCAGGATCTTTATTACAAACTTGAAGTCAGGTATTATACCTTAATGATATATTACGAGCTTTCTATGTTTAATGAGGCGTATGACCTTATAGAATCTTACAGGAAATTTATGATCAAGAACAAACTTCTCAATACTCAGCTTAACAGCAAACACCTAACATTCATAAAATTCTCCAAGGAACTGCTTAGGCTGAAATCGACCGGGAATACGAAAAAAATACCACAGATCGAAAAAGCAATTAAGAATGCAAAATATATTCTGCACTCGCCCTGGCTTCTAAAAAAACTGGAAGAACTGGACAAAAGCTCAAAATAACGGGGCTTTGATTATTAGATTGGGAACATTTTTACTTTATATATAGTAAAAATATTAACTACCAATTTTAAATTCTAAAGCCATGAAAAAACAACCAAAAAATCCGTTTCTGCCATTACTGGCTGTAATGACTATTATAACAGCATTATCTATAAGCGCCTATATGGTGTTTTTCAAATCAGGCGAACCCCTTAAAATGACCCAAACAAATGCCAAACAGAATAATTTCTCTGAAAATGCCAATGGTAGGATCGGCAGCGGTCCCATTAAATTCACAAGCTCTCTTGATAACAATTACTATTACGATAATAACAGTGTTTATCTTTATATAGATCTTGAAGCCGATAAGATCGAAGAAAAGAATTCACGTACGCCGATGAACATTTCTATCGTGATAGACAGAAGCGGCTCAATGGGTGAAAAAAATAAGCTGGATTACGTGAAAAAAGCTGTTGAATACCTTATCGATGAAGCCGGAAGCGATGATTATGTATCAGTTGTTACTTATGATGATTACGTTGATGTACTTCAGAAATCAATGGTAATAAAAGATAAATATGAATTGAGGGAAAAAATTAATTCACTTCAGCCTGGCGGATTCACAAACCTGAGCGAAGGAATGTTCGAAGGCTATGACCAGGTGAACAGGTCCTATATGCGCGGTTATGTTAATAAAGTATTTTTACTTTCCGATGGCCTTGCAAACAGGGGAATCACAGACAGGTTTAAGCTGGCTAACATTGTAAAGGAAAAGAACAGGAAAGACGGTATTACAATATCTACATTTGGTGTGGGCAATGAATTCAATGAGAATCTGATGACAGATATTGCAGATTACGGAAGAGGGAATTACTATTACATAAAGAACTCAAGTGATATTCCCGAAA
>JBDTNV010000165.1:0-7015 GCA_039933555.1 Ignavibacteria bacterium | reverse complement strand
TAAATCCATACCGCGGCTGTGAGCACGGCTGCATTTACTGCTACGCAAGGCCTACCCATGAGTATCTTGGTTTTTCCGCCGGGCTGGATTTTGAGACTAAAATAATGGTCAAGCGTAATGCGGCAAAGCTGCTTGAAGAAGCTTTCCGCAAAAAGTCATGGGTGCCGCAATCGATTATGTTTAGCGGTAACACTGATTGTTATCAGCCAATTGAAAGAAAGCTCGGCATTACCCGCGAATGCCTTAAGGTATTTCTGGATTTCCGCAATCCGGTTGGAGTAATAACAAAAAATGCGCTCATTCAAAGGGATATTGATATACTGAAAGAGCTCGCAGAGTTAAATCTTGTGAATGTTGTCATCAGCATAACCACGCTTAAACGTGATTTATCAAGAAAGCTTGAGCCGAGGACATCGGTGCCGAGCAAACGCATTGAAACAGTCGAGAAACTTTCCCTTGCCGGAATTCCCACAGGTGTAAACGTTGCGCCAATAATCCCAGGATTAAATGATGAGGAAATTCCCGCAATACTTAAAGCTGCATCAGAAGCTGGTGCTAAGACAGCCGGAAGGGTTATGTTGAGGCTCCCCTACTCTGTAAAGGAATTATTTAACGAATGGCTCGAGCGCAACTATCCAGAAAAAGCATCGAAGATAATAAATCGCATACGCGATATAAGAGGCGGCGAGCTATCAAACCATGAGTTCGGCACCCGCATGCGGGGCGAAGGCGAGTATGCAAAACATATACACGATCTGTTTAAGGCTATGTGCAATAAGTACGGTTTGAATAAGGAATATACTCCGAAGCGTATAGAACTTTTCAGAAGGCCTGCCGAAGACAAAGCGCAGGGCGAGTTATTTGGGTAATAGGTTGAAAATAAATCAAGCAATGATTAAATTTAGAAATAAGTAACTTCTATATTTAAAATTATTTTATTGTATCAGCAGGAACATTGCTCAATGAAAAAAGAAAACAAAGATCCGTTTTATGCGCGGTATTTAGTTTATCTAACCAGGCCATTTCCTGATTTTGATTTTTCGTTCATAAAACCAGTCCGCAAAAAAGCGGTAGAGCACCTCTTCCTTAAACCGGGTGATCGGGTCGTAGATGCAGGATGCGGTTCAGGCGGCAGCTTTAAGTACCTATTAGAAAAAGTTGGTTCAACAGGTGAAGTTGTCGGAGTGGATATAAGTCCGGCAACCGTAATAAATACAAACAAACGAATTGTAAAAAACAATTGGCGTAATGTAATTGTAATTGAGGCTAACGCGCAAACAGTAGAACTTAACGGAAAGTTTGATGGACTTCTAATGTTCGCAGCCCCTGATGTTTATGCTTCCCAAAACGCGTTTTCAAATATCTTACCGTGTCTGAAAGAAAATGCGCGGGTCGCCTTCTTCGGAGCTAAAATTTCCAAAAGACGTTTTGGATGGATATTAAATGGACTGCTTAGAGTTGCATTTTCAAAACTTTCATTTCCAACCGGTCCGCAGCTTGAAGAAAAACCATGGATGATCATCGAAAAACATTTAACAAAACTGGAAGTGAATGAATATTTCTTTGGGTGGATGTTCCTTGCAAATGGGATCGTTGCACCATCAAAAGGACCGGTTAAATGAACGATAATACAAAACTCATATTAGTTAAAACTCTTCACACAATTATCTGGGTGTTTTTCAACGTGGTGATATTTTATTTACTTTATGCTGTTATTGCAAACAAGATTGATAGGTGGGTTTGGATATGCATCGGGCTGATAATAATTGAAATGATAATATTAATAATTTTTAAGAGCATTTGCCCGATTACATTAATTGCTAAGAAATATTCCGATTCCGGCAATGCTAACTTTGATATTTATCTGCCTAACTGGCTGGCAAAGTATAATAAGGCAATTTATTCAGTAATTGTACTAATTGCCATCATAATATTACTCTATCGTTTATACCTATAAAGTAAATGCATGAATCTATAATGGAAAAGAATTATATTGCAGAACAAACCTTTGAAGGTAAAGATCTTGCGACAGATGAATTTCCGAAGGGTGATTATGAACAGTGTGTATTCAACGGCTGTAATTTCTCAAAATGTAATTTATCTGATATCAGGTTTATTGAATGTGAATTCAGTGGGTGTGATTTGAGTATGGCAAAGCTGGAAAATACTTCATTAAGGGATGTCTTGTTTAAGGAATGTAAAATGCTGGGCTTAAGATTTGAAACCTGCAATGAATTCGGGTTATCTTTCAGCTTTGAAGGCTGCAAACTTAATGAATCTTCATTCTATAAAACCAGCCTGAAGAAAACGTCATTTAAAAACTCGCTTTTGCACAATGCTGATTTCACCGAGTGTGACCTCAGCAGTTCTATATTTGATAATTGCGATCTGGCCGGCGCGATTTTCAACAACACAAATCTGGAAAAGTCAGACTTCGGGACATCATTTAATTATTCAATTGACCCCGAAAGTAACCGCATTAAAAAAGCAAGATTTTCAATACCGGCTGTAACCGGACTTTTGAGTAAATATGATATAAAAATATCCTGATTGGAATTAATGACAACCTGCAAAAAAACAAATTCAGAAGACAAAGATTTTCTCTCGCTTGTTAAGGAGCTTGATCTTGATCTCAGCATTCGTGATGGTGATCAAAGAGCATTTTACAACCAATTCAATAAGCTGGATAAGATTAATCATGTTATTGTCGCATATGAAAATGATATTCCTGTTGGTTGCGGAGCTATTAAAGAGTATTCAGATAATACCATGGAAGTAAAACGAATGTTTGTACCTTTTAGCATGCGTGGAAGAGGAATAGCATCTCTCGTATTAAGTGAGCTTGAAAAATGGACTATGGAATCAGGCTTTACCAAATGCATTCTTGAAACAGGCAAACGCCAGCCAGAAGCAATAGCTCTTTATAAAAAGAACGGTTACAAAATAATACCAAACTACGGTCAGTATGAAAATATTGTAAACAGTGTTTGCTTTGAAAAAATACTAAAAGAGAAAAAATTATGATAAACCAAAAAGAACGGAAAGAAAAAGCAGATCTTTTTTTGAAGCTTCATCATGATAAGGAAATATTGGTTCTGCTGAACTCATGGGATCCGGGAAGCTCTAAATTAATTGAAGCATCAGGCTTTAAAGCTATTGCAACAACAAGCATGGGAATATCTGCATCCTTAGGATACCCTGACTGCGAGGTAATACCCTTTGATGAAATGGTTGGAGCAATCAGCAGAATTACATCTAAAGTTAAACTGCCTGTTACTGTTGATTTTGAAGGAGGTTTTGGGAATAACACAGAAGAAATACTCAAATCAGCACAGCGGATATTTGAAACAGGCATTGTTGGAATTAATATTGAAGATAGCCGCAGCCTTGATCCGCAGCTGCTTGATGAAACTGAATTTTGCGAAAGGATATCTGCAATCCGTGATTTATCATATTCGCTTGGCTTTCATCTGGTAATAAATGCAAGGACAGATGTTTTCCTTGCTGCCTCCGGCTCCCCCAATAGCAGGCTTGATGAAGCTATAAGGCGCGGGAACATATACAAGGAAGCCGGAGCTGATTGTATTTTTGTGCCGAATGTTTGGGAAAGGGGTAAAATATCTGTATTGGTGAAGGAAATTAATGCCCCGGTAAATATTCTTGTTAACCCGACAAACGGAACCGGTTTACCCCCACACATCAAAGAGCTTGAAAACATGGGAGTTTCACGGGTAAGTACAGGCTCATCAGTTATGAAATCAACTTTGGCACTCGCAAACAAAATTGCGCAGGAGATGCTTCTAAAGGTTACCTATAATGCTTTAACTGATGCAGTAACACCAATTGAGGATACTTTACTTGCATACAAAATGGCTACCGGAACCGATGAATAATATACGGCATCTGGCAGGTTCTAAGATCAAATGACGTTTAAAGCTGTTCTTTTAATTAAAATTATCTTTTTGAAAAATTCGTGTTAATCCCTTCCTTCCATCCTCCCACTCCGCGGTTTTAAGGCGTTGCGCTCCGCTCTTTAAGGCATGAGTGAAATTTGTGATTCTTCTTCTGTTTTCTGATTAAAGGTACTAAATTTATTTGCAGGATTATGCCACGCTGTACCCTATTTATTTGGATAAATAAATTAAATATATTATGATAAATTAGGGGTAATTATAATAAATAATATCCAAATGAGATCATTAATAATCCTGTTTTTTGCAGTAATAAGCTCAATATCATTTTTTGGATGTAAAGATTCTTCGCCCATCACTCCAACTGACCAATCAAACATCAATCTGGTTAGTGTTTATAGTACAAATGCCTCAACAAACGGAGTATATGTTCTTCCCATCAATTTCAGGAATTACGCTTTAATTGCAGACGGCACTAACGGCATGCAGATAATTGATGTCACTCAGGTAAACCTACCCGATTCGGTTGCATCATATAATACCGATGGCAGCGCAAATGATATCACAGCAGCAACGGTAAATGGTGAACTGTATGCATTTATTTCAGACTATTCAAACGGCATGGTTATAGTTGATATTTCAGCTCCAACAAATCCGTTTCTAGTAGGTACATTAAATCCATCAGGCGAATATATTAATTCCTGTTATATTGATGTAAATAATGAAATAGCATATATTTCATCAGCTACTGGTACGATTCGCATTTACGATATTTCAACTTTGCCAAACCAACCAAATCTTATTTCAGTATTTTATACAAACAGCCAAAGTCTGAACGGATTATTTGTTTCGGGCGCTTATTTATATATCGCATGTGGTGATATAGGTTTAAAAATACTAAATATTTCAAATCCTTCTACTCCTCAATATGTATCTGTTTTCAATACTACGGGTATTGCAACTGATGTTGTGATAAACACAAATTACGCTTATGTAGCTGATTCATACAACGGAATGCTGATACTTGATGTCACTAATCCCGCAGCGCCAATATTAAAATCCAAATTCTCAGCCTCCGGACAGATCCTTGGTGTATACGTGAGCAACAATAATGTTTTCTGCGCTGATAATACTTACGGAATTGAGAATGTTAATGTTTCAAATCCAAACTCTCCAGGCAAAGCCGGTTACATTCAAACAAACAGCTCAGCCAATAATATTTTTTACTTTGGAGGATATATCTTCCTTGCAGCGGCTGAAGGCGGCCTGGGAATATACCAGCCGCTAAACACAAGCGATTACAGGTAAACTACAGCATAAAATAATATGAGTACACAAGAAAACAACTTTGATAGCACTATCCCGGAAGAAAGACTTCATTCAATTGAAGAACAGGCAGAATTGCGTAAAAAAGAAATTGAATCAAGACTGCATCCTGAATTAAAGAAAGAAATTGGACAGGAGCCGGTAAAAGAAAATGAAACTGCAGAAATAAATATAGCTGCAGAAACAAATGAAACTGACGCAAAAATACTGGAATCTTTAGAATCAGAAATTAAGAAACGTGATGCTGAAACTTTGTTGCAGTCTCCGGAGCCCGAATATTTTAAGACCGATATACGCCTGGTTGAAGAAGTTAAACCCCATGATTCAAAATTACCTGCTGAAAATATAACTCACTTTACAGATTCAAATCAATCTGAGCGTCCAAGGTTAACAGATGAAGGCTCAGTTACCGGCGAAGATACCAAAATTGAAATACCGGCTGAAATTGAAGAGAAACCGGAAGTAGAAGAAATCACCGATTCAAAGCTCATAACTGATTTTGATGCGCACTTATTCAATAACGGAACGTTTTACCGTGTGTTCGATAAATTCGGCGCGCAGATAGTAACTGAGAATGGAATATCGGGCGTCAGGTTCACAACATGGGCGCCAAATGCTAATTCAATAAGTATAATTGGTGAATTCAACGGGTGGAGTGATAACCTGAATGAAATGCAGAAGGTTCATGATACGGGGTTATGGTCGCTCTTTATTCCCGGCTTAAAGGAAGGCGATACTTACAAGCTTGCCATTAACAGTAATGTTGACGGTATTACAAGAAGAAAAATTGATCCTTATGCTTTCCGCTCAGAACACAGGCCGAAGAATGCCTGTGTTGTTCACGATATTAATAAGTATGAATGGAAAGATTCCGCGTGGATTAGCCATAGGTCCCTTGACCCGCAATTCTACAAAAATGAGCCAATGAACATTTATGAACTGCATCTGGGTTCATGGAAAAAAAATTACAATAATACTGAATTCCCTAATGAATGGGGTTACTTAAGCTATTCGCAATTAGCCCGTGAAATAGTTGATTACGTTAAACGCATGGGATATACTCATATCGAGCTTATGCCTGTTATGGAACACCCTTTGGATATTTCATGGGGTTACCAGGTAACACATTATTACGCTCCAACAAGCCGCTTTGGAGACCCCGATGCGTTCATGTTCTTTGTTGACCATTGCCACCAGAATGATATTGGAGTCATACTTGATTGGGTTCCGGCGCACTTCCCTGCTGATGACCATGCGCTTGCATATTTCGACGGCAAGCAAATTTACGGATATGAAGATTATAAAAAGGGTTTCCATAAGGACTGGAACACATACGTTTTCGATTACTCAAGGCCGCAGGTGTGGAATTTCCTTATTTCAAGCGCCGTATTTTGGCTCGAAAAATATCATATTGATGGCCTTCGTGTAGATGCAGTTGCATCAATGCTGTATCTGGATTACTCCAGGGAGCATGGCGAGTGGGAGCCCAACATTCACGGTGGAAGAGAAAACCTTGAAGCTGTTGAATTCATAAAACACTTAAACGGAATTGTTCATGAATATCATCCCTATGCGCTGATGATAGCCGAAGAATCTACAAGCTGGCCGGGCGTATCACATCCTGTAACAAATAACGGCCTGGGGTTTGATATGAAATGGAATATGGGCTGGATGAATGATGTTCTGCTTTATTTCAGCAAGGACCCGATTCACAGAAAATTTCACCAGGGGAAATTAACATTTTCTCTTTGGTATGCATTCAGCGAAAATTTTGTGCT
>JBDTNV010000164.1:0-7117 GCA_039933555.1 Ignavibacteria bacterium | reverse complement strand
TCATAGCTTATTCAAGGTATCAAAAAATAAGACTTAACCCCATAAAAAAAGGCAGCTAAAGCTGCCTAGGGGGAGTTGATGAATCATGTAACGAAAACAAAAAACCTATATAAAATTTTACTTAACCAGTGTCATCCTTTTGATCTCTCTGTGATCACCTGTCGATAACTCGTAGAAATAGATCCCGGAGGATAAATTATGGTTTGTATAAGAAATATTATAACTGCCTGCATCCATTTGACTGTTAACAAGGATATCAACAACTTTGCCAATCACATCATATATTACGAGCTTTACATTAGATGATTGAGGGATATCAAATCCAATGGTAGTGCTTGGGTTAAAAGGATTCGGGTAATTTTGATTTAAATTGAATTTAAGGGCTGTTTCAGGTTCAACTTTGTTATCCTTAACAGAACCGGGCATCATGGTAGTAGTCATTGAGGATTCTTTCAGTGAAGCATCGATCTCACTATAACCTGTGACATATATCTTATTGGTGCTAGATACTGCTATATCTTCGGCTATATCGTCTGTCATATTCGAGAGACTGTATCTTGTCGCGCCGGAATAATTACCATTACTGCAATTTAAGGATATGGTGGCAAAATCAAAATTATTGTTTGTTCCCATGCTTGCACCTGTTACAATTACTTTCTGATTGGGCGAAAGCGCAATTGCTGTTGAATAATCGTCACCATTTACAGGACCATTATATGTTTTCCTCCAGGAGCGTGACCCGGATGGGGTATATTTAACTATTAAATAATCCAGTCCTTGCGAAGAAACCCCGGTTTGACCGGTAATGTAGATCATATTATCTGCATCAACAACGATACCCCACGCTTTATCTGTGGAATTATTTCTGTTCCCGTTGCAGGTATCAACCCAGACCTGTTAGCCTTTTTTATTATACTTAATAAGAACTGCATCTGTGCTGTTTGTATCATTTGTTCTAGTCACATATCCTGTGACATAAACATTGCTTGAATTATCTACGGCTATTCCGAAAGCTTTGTCATTTTCATCTGCTGCGCCATTAAAGGTACTCTTCCATTGCTCGTTGCCGGAGTTGTCATACTTAATGGTAATTATGTTGCTTAAGGTGCTTTGTTTATTAGAATACCCTGTTACGAAAATACTGCCAGAATTATCAACAGCAATGCCAAAACCTTCACTATCGAGATGTTCCTCGCCATCTTCTTTTTTTGAGAACATTAAAATACCCGCGGATGAGTATTTCTGAAGTATAATATTCCGTTTGCTATCTTTTCCTGTTGAAAAACCCGTAACACTAATATTACCCATATTATCTATCCCAATGGCACGACCCATATCTTCCAGGTCAGCTCTTGTTTCACCGTAAGTTTGGACCCATAACAATACACCGGCGGAACTATACTTCAGCAGGATCAATTCGGAACCTCTTCCTGAGATGGCCGCCATACCCGTGATGTATATATTACCCGCTGCATCTGATACTATTCCAAAAGCTTTGTCAGTTGAATTTGCGGTTCCATTGTATGTTCGAGTCCAGGCTGTATCACCAGCTGGCTTATATTTGATCAATAAAATATCACATCCGGTTGCGGTGTTTTCAACATATCCGGCAGCATAAACATTTCCTGCGGCATCAATAGTATTTGCCATTCCTTTTACATTCTGAAGATTAACATCTCCAGAACCTGAACCACTGTAACTGGATGACCACTGTGAGTATGCCGTTGTGAAACAGAGAAATAGTATAATTATCAATGTCTTTTTCATGAAAGATCGTATTGTTTCTAATACATTATAGTTTATGCTACTTTTGAATTAATTAAGAATGATTCTTTATCAGTATGTAAAGTATTTTCAACTTCTTTTTCAACATCAAACTGAATTGATGTGAAAGTTTTCAGGCAATTATCTTCTTCCATCTGTATAAGCTTGTTCAGGCAATCATGATGCTTGTTAAGGAATTTCTTTGCATTTAAAGCCTGTCCAATTGCCATATATGAATCATACTGCAGCTTATATATCCTGCCCAGCTCCTTATAAGATGATCTTTTTTCAGCAAGCGCAGTTGCTTTTTCAAGGTAACCATTGGCTCTTTCTATATCAAGGAATTTAGTGTAAAGCCTTCCAAGTCCCATATAAGTTCTGGCTTCGTTGATCTCATCGCAATTTTCCAGTGAGTTCTTAAGTGATTCATTAAAGAGCTTTTTGGAAGCGATAAAGTCATTTAGATCAAAATACAATTCACCAAGCTCACATAAAGTATGACCTACTGAACTTCCGTCGCCAATTTCACGGTAATATTTCAATGCCCTGTTAAGGAATTTAATACCTTCAGGGAAGCATCTCATTTTCATGTATGATTTACCAAGATTGCTGTAAATCTGAGATTCAGCCTGTCTATCACCAAATTTTTTAATGATGATCAGCGCCTCGCCTAAGTATGTAATAGCATTTGAAAAATCTTCCATGTATAAATAGGTTCTGCCAATGTTTGCGATAGTATAGCTTTGCTCGAGCCTTAGATTTCCTTTTTCTTCCATTTTGAGAGCAAAGTTAAAATACTTTAAAGCTGTCTGATAGTTTCCTATTTCAAGATATATGATACCGATATTGTTATATAAATAGTACGGTATTTCTTTTTTGCTGCTGAGCAATAGGCTTAAGCTTTGCAGGTAGTTTCTAAGTGAAGAATTGAAATCACCATACTGCTGGCATGCCAATCCTCTGTTTGAAAGCACTGTTGCCTCGAACTCAATATCGCCGATGCTTTCGAGTACAAATATACATTCATCGAAGTATTCTATTGCTTTAGGGAAGTTACTGGTATTCAGATAAACGTTGGCAATTGAGTTTAATGTCCTGGATTCGCCTTTTCTATCTCCAATTTCCCTATATAATGAAATAGCTTCTTCATAGTAACTGAGAGCTGCTTCAAAGTTAGATGCTAAACGGCAGCATATACCGGCATTCAAAGTGGCTTTAGCCAAGCCTTCTTTGTACTGAAGTTCTTTTGATATAGTTATAGATTCCTTAGCAATTTCCATAGCCAAAACTACATCAGATCTTCTTGCCGTATCGGTCTGCTCGTTCATCAGGTCTACGCTTTCAAGAGTCATTTTATTTTTTAAGATTGATTCCATTTTCTTAATTTTATTAGTTTTTTGGGTTATAGAAATTTTTATTTTACTAATGTCATTTTTTTGATGTCTCTTAAGCCTGATGTTGTAAGCTCATAGAAATATATACCTGAAGATAAGCTTGTGTTTGAATATTTTATGTTATAGCTTCCGGCCTGGAGATCCTGATTAACTAGAATATCCACAACTTTACCAAGCATATCGTAAACAACAAGCTTAACATTGCCGGATGATGTGAGATTAAACTTTATGTTAGTGCTCGGATTAAACGGATTAGGATAATTCTGCTCTAACAGGAATGTTTTAGGAGTATTATTTAGGTTAGTTAATTCACTTCCCCACTCTAATGATTGTGTAGAAATGTATGAATTATCCGCACTATTATCAATAATCAAACTGCTAAAACCTGTTACGATTACTTTTTTAGTTGGGGATATAGCAAGATCTTTTGCCATATCATTTGAGTTTCCTGTGAAACTGTAACGGTTCTGACCTGTCTGCACTCCATCTGTGTTGTATCTTACTGTAGCATAATCATAGTTTGAAGCCGTACCCCAGCTTTTACCTGTAACAACAATACTTTTTGTCAAATTCTGGTTCTGTAAAATTGCTATTGCAGATGCCTCGTCAGGTCCACCCGTTCCGTCATACAGTGTAGCCCATGCTTGTGTTCCATCGGGTGTATACTTTATTGTCACATAATTTACATTGTGGCTTGCATCAGTTGCTTCACCGGTAACATAAACAGAGCCGTCGGTATCAACTACAATACCCCATGCTTTATCTGTTTCATTTCCGCCGTATATTTTTGCCCAGACAATGTTTCCGTTTGAAAGCTTTGCGGTATAATAATCTGTGTCATTTCCACTTACTGTAATGTAACCAGTGATATATACATTTTCTGCTGCATCAACAACTATGCCCCATGCTTTATCTTCTCCACCACTACCAGGAATGATATTTGACCAGTTTAGATTTCCACTATTATCATAACTTACTACCGCAATATCAGTAATACCATTTGCAATTGTTACATAACCTGTAACGTAAACATTACCGGCATTGCTGACTACAATTGATGAGCCCTGGGAGTTTAAATGTGATAGACCGCTTTCAAGCTTTGACCACATTTCATTTCCGTTCGGATCGCATTTTCTTGTGAATATGTTCTGAATACCTGAATCATCTGTTGTAAAACCGGTAATATAAATATATCCGTTAGCATCTACAGCAATATCCGTCCCTTTATCTTGAAAAGCTGAAGTGCTTTTGGAATATGGAATAGCCCATTGCTGTGCACCATCTGAGGTATACTTTATAAGCATAACGTCAAGTGACTTGCCTGAGATTTCTGCAAAACCTACAACATACACATTACCCTGAGCATCTACACAAATGCCTGTACCTTCATCGTTTTGATTTGATGTTCCATTATAACTTCTTACCCAAACAGTATCGCCTGTCGGGGTATACTTAATGGTAACTATATCATTTTGGGTTTGGGTATCGTAAGTATACCCTGTAACATAACTGTATCCTGATGCGTCAGTTGTTACAGCGTTTCCCTTTGCATTTGTGAAGTTAATATCCCCTTCACTAAATCCATAGTTGGTAATCCATTGGGAGTAAGAGCTGCTTACACATAATAATAACAGGAATGTAAATACAGATTTTTTCATTTTCTTTAAATTAGTTAGATTAATTTGTTCTTATAAAATTTATAATACTTAGTTTAATTTGCTTTTTGTTATGGAACAAATTTAATTAAAGGAAGTTGTCTAAGTAATAGCAAATTCTACTATTAGGCTATTTATACCCCAGTTACGGTATAAATCTGACTAAATTGTTGTATTTGCGTGTTATTTTTGAGGAATAAAATATTTTAGGAACGCGAAAAACTCGACTAATGACCCTAGAAATTTCTCGGGTTATGGAGTAGTAAACAGACTATTTTACGGTATGCGTACCGTGAAATGGGTATCTATTCTTTAGTGTGGTTTATTTTATATAAGTTATAAAAGTAAAAGGAATAAATTTCTTTATTCCTTTTATAATGTCAAGCGGAGGTAATCACTCAACAGTGGTAAATGAGGTAAAATTGTATTGCGTTTTTATGTGGTAATAGCTGAAGTGAGACTAGAATTTTATATAGTAGTTGTAGCAAAGTACAGCTAAAACCGCTAAATTCAGTATTATCATACTGGTTGTAATTTTTTCTATTGTTTTGATTTTGATGAAGTGCATAATTTCCATATTTTTAAATTTCCCTTTCTTATTTTTCTTATTATTAAGACGCTTCAATTTAATAAAAGGTTGCATTAACTGCATCCGTATATTTTGGTAAAATAACCAGTGAATATTGATAGAAATCATGGATAATTAGAATATAAAGGGAGTATGGTTTATTCAAAAAAATCATCCGGTGATGACACAGTGCAATTATGCTCTGTGTCATCGGATGATTTTGATACTAATTTATACTTATTAATTCCACGTCAAATAACAATGTTGCATTTGCAGGGATTACACCACCAGCACCTCTTGACCCATAGCCAAGCTCAGGAGGGATTGTAAGCTTGCGTTTGCCGCCAACTTTCATCGTCAATACGCCTTCATCCCAGCCTTTTATGACCTGTCCAACACCAATTGTGAATGAAAACGTCTCATCCCTGTCTTTTGAGCTATCGAATTTTTTACCGTTGGTAAGTGTCCCCGTGTAATGAACTGTTACCGTCTGTCCTGTTTTTGGTGACTCACCTGAGCCAACCACTTCATCGGTATATTTCAATCCTGATGCCGTTGTCTGTTCGTTTTCTGCCATGTTTTTACTTTACTTTCCGAAAAATGTAAATATTAATATTAAGTTATTTAATTATTGATCTATGAGTTTTGAGAATTATTATTCTAAATTCAAAAATTAATATTCAAGCTTAGATTTTGTTATATACTCAGCAAGAAGTTCAACTGTCTGGTCTATATCCTTAAGGCTAAGTGTTTCTACGGATGAATGAAGGTACCTTGTTGCTACCGATACTACACCGATTGCAACACCGCCGCGTGATTGTGAAATAGGGTCAGCATCTGTCCATGTATGCCCGTAATCCACGTCAATCTGAAATTTCATCTTTTTCTTTTTTGCAGTATCAATGAGCTCATCTGACATTTTGTTATTTGTCCTTACTCCGCGGGTAATAACCGGGCCTTCTGCCAGTTTAGTAACACCGAATTTTTCTTTCGGTATCTCAGGCTGGTCTGAACAGGGGATAACATCAATTGCAATTGCGGCATTTGGTTTGAAGTTATAAGCCGGGTTGCCTGCTCCCCATACGCCGGTTTCTTCCTGAACAGAAGAAACACCATAAACCGTGTTCTTAAGATTTTTTACTTTTGAAAGTTTCCTCAGAGTTTCTGCTACGATATAAACACCGATTCTGTTATCCCAGCATCTTGAAGTTGCGGTCCCGTTTGTCATTTCTTCAAAATCACCCCCAAATACAACCGGGTCTCCGATAGAAACATACTTTTCTGCGTCTTTCCTGTTCTTAGCTCCAATATCCAGCCATATATCATGCATTTCAAGCTTTTTATCTCTTTGAGCATTCGTCAAAAGGTGCAGCGATGTTCTGCCTATAACAGCTGTAACAACTCCTTTTTTAGTCAGTATCCTTGCCCTGTGAGAAGCAAGAATTGTAGGGTCAACCCCGCCAATGGGCCTTACATAAATGAATCCTTCATTGTTAATATAATTGATTATTAAACCTATTTCATCAGAGTGCCCGACAATCATAATAGATTTTTCTTTTCCAGGATTAAGTGTGGCTGTTAAATTTCCGTGTATATCTTTTTTTATAACGGGACAGAATTTTTCAACTTCTTCTTTCCATAATTTCTGTACAGGTTCTTCAAAACCTGAAGGGGCCGGAGTGTTAACTAAGTTAACAAGGAATTGTTTTTGTTCGTTTGTCATATAATTTATTATT
>JBDTNV010000163.1:0-7161 GCA_039933555.1 Ignavibacteria bacterium | reverse complement strand
CCACTTAACCAGAAAGCGATGCCGAGTCCGACAACGAGCGAAGCAATATTGAAATGCTGATAGCTGAAAAAAAGCGCGCCGAGGCAATTGTTAAGAGTATGATAGATGGTATTATTGTCCTGAATGAAAAACATGAGGTTATTCTTGTTAACAGTATCGGCACAGAGCTTCTTGGCATTTCTGAAGCAGACCTTATTGGTAAAAATATGAACGATATTTCCCATTACAACAGCCTTGTAAAAAACCTCACAGAAGATTTTACAAAGCACGGCGGTGATAAAGGGAATTTGAAATATATCAGGATAGTCTTCCGTGAGAGGGAAGAGTATTTCCTGAAGGAAATACTGAATGTTACCGGTGAACCGGGTTCACAAAAAACACTGGGATACATCATCATTCTGAAGAATGTCACCGGCTTTAAAGAGCTGGATGAGCTAAAAAGCGGCTTTGTTGCAACTGTTTCGCATGAGCTGAGAACGCCGCTATCGGCAATGAACATGAGCCTTCGTTTGCTGCAGGATGAGAGAATTGGACAAATGAATGATGAGCAGAAGCGTATAACAACCGCAATGAAGGATGAAGTTAAGCGTTTGCTTAAGCTGGTAAATGAGCTTCTGGACCTTTCCAAGATTGAATCAGGAAGTGAAATACTTAAATACCGCGAAGTTAGGGCTGATGAGCTTGTTGATGCTGCTATTACACCGATGCTGCTTCAGTTTGAGCAAAAAAATATTGAGCTTGTTACCGATGTTGGCACTGATTTGCCAATGATAAGAGCTGATGCGAATAAGATCGCATGGGTTATGATAAACCTGCTGAACAATGCCGTAAGATATTCAATTGACGGGGGAAAAATTATTCTTTCTGTAAAAAAAGATGAGAAGAAGGTAATATTTTCTGTTAAGGATTTTGGCGCGGGTATTGAACCGCAGTATTTGAGCCGTATTTTTGAAAAATTCGTGCAGGTTAAATCAAAAAATATTGAAAGCTTAAATAAAGGGGTGGGGCTGGGACTTGCCATCTCAAAAGAATTTGTAAATGCTCATGGCGGTGATATCTGGGTAAAGAGTGAAATAGGGAAGGGAAGCGAATTCAGTTTTTCAATTCCAATTTAAAATATTACTTAAACCCTTTTACTGTTGTAATATCTTTTCAGCCAGCTAAGGTCATATATAAGTGTTGTTAAATTGACCATTGCCGTTCTGGAGAGTGTTAAATATTTCTCTTCTATTGTATTTCGTGTTGCCTCATCCGCTTCCAGCAAAAGATCTTTAAGATATGCAGTAAATTTCATCATATTTGCTTTATATTCACCCATTACCTTTGCGCGGGCTTCTTCTGCAGAAGGGGCCGGCTCTCCGTTAGTTCCGGGCCTTTTTGGTGATGTAAGCGATACATTGCTTTGAAGAATCTTGCCCAACCCGTTTAGGTATTTTGCTGTGAACTGTATATCGTAGAATAGCTTTGCTTTTTCTGTAACATCCGCCAATTCAATTAATATTCCCAGTTCAGGAATATTCTTTAATTTATTTCCGGAATATTCGTGCAGCTCTTCCAGTATCTTTTTTGTTTTTTTGGAAATTTTCATTGTATTCTAAAATCCCCGCGCCTGCCTGCCGTAACGGCAGTCCAGGCAGGAAGGCGGGGATCTCTGTTTATAATTTAAACTTGTGTTTCGAGACTTTGTGAGTATTAATAACTACTTTTTGCAGTTACAATTCCAAATCCCCATCTAAAAATTTCGCAGGATTTCATTAATTCTTAAATTGCAACTAAACTCTAATTTTGGCAATCGTCCCCACATGCAGGGGCAGTCCTTCGGCTTTACAAGGGGGATTTGCTTAAATACTATTTTCATCCTTCTTCTCATATACATACCGCATCATTTTCTCATAAGCTTCTGACATATCCACATTCCTTCTCTTCATTGATGTCCTGGCTGTAGCAATAGCTTTTTCAAGCTCATAGGCAAAGTTACTGTTTGCTGTCGCATCATCCCATGTATATGAATTTATCAATTTATTGTGGTAGCCTGCCCCGTATAGATTTGCAGATATTCCAACCATTGTCCCAGTATTAAGCATTGTGTTAATGCCTGTCTTGGTATGGTCACCTATCATACTCCCAAGGAAAATAGAATTCGTGTTTATCTTCTGCCCGTTAATATCTAATATTATCTGTGAATAATTGTTCTTCAGGTTGCTTGTTGTTGTACCTGCGCCAAGGTTAACCCATTCACACAAGTATGAGTGCCCCAAAAAGCCGTAATGCTGTTTATTAACGTACCAGTGAAGGATAGAGCAGGTTATCTCGCCGGATAACTTGCATCTGCCGCCAATTCTGACCGGTCCGTAAATCTGTGAACCGGAGCGTATTGTGCAGTTTTCACCAATATAAACCGGACCCTTTATGAAACTAAAAGGTTCAATTACTGTATTATCATTAATATAAATTTTACCGCCTGATGTATCAAAAACAACACTTTTGTGTATTTTACACTTCTTGCCGATATGCAGTTTCTTCTTGCCCTTGATAGCTTTATCAAGGTCATAGTTAAGCTGTTCTTCGTTATAAAGGATAAGATCAGAGGGATTGTTGATCAGCCTGTAGCTGCCTGATTCAATTTTATTTAATCCCAGCCATTCAATATCTGCATATGATACAAGGTTATCGTCATCATTATTTATAACTTCACTGTACTTCAAAACTTTTTCTTTTGTAAGGTGAAAAGCTATTATAGCGTTATCCTGAATTACGGCGGTGTTGTTTTCTTTTTTAAAGAGTTTTGTAATGGTCTTTAGATTTTCTGCGTTGAATAACACCCGTGAGTTTAAAAAAATATATTCACTCTCTGCAAGCTCGTTTACTTTTGCTTTTGGGAATTTCTCACGGCAGTAATCAGCAATGTATTTCCGTGAGTGAAGAGTTAACGTAACTTTCCCCGGGAAATAATTTACTATCTTTTCAAGCAAAGTATCAGCCCCGCAGATGAGCTTTGATGTGTGTCTTAAGTAGTTTAAGGGTGCAAGCCTGGAAATAAAAAAATCCTCAAATATACATATATTCATAGTTTGAATTGTAATTTGAGGATCATAAAATATTAGTATTTTTAATAAGCCTTTTCACCCGGCTTAATATGAATTATGAGCGGAAAAGCGTTATGCTTTTGCCTCTTCAGTTTTAACGTCTGCGGTAACAGCTCTTTTCTTTGCAAATTTCTTGTTGAACTTCTCAACACGTCCTGCGCTGTCAACTAATTTCTGTTTGCCGGTAAAGAAAGGATGGCAAAGTGAACAAATTTCCACTTTTATTTGCGGTTCCGTTGAGCGGGTGGTGAATAAAACTCCGCGATTTTCACCGCAGTTACAGATTACGTCACATTTCATATACTTTGGGTGCGTTCCCTTTTTCATGATATTTTGTCCTGTTCTTGTGTATGATAATATTAAAGATTACAAATATAGGGAATTTGTTCAAATTTAGCAATAAATTAATTGATTCTTTAATCATTTTTGCTTATTTTTGCTTAAAATCAATAAAATTCCGTTCACATTGGGTTTGAAATTATGTGTTTTTGCCTCCGGCAGCGGCTCAAACTTAAAAGCGATTATTAATGCATCACTCGCGGGGTTGATCAAGTCCAGGGTTGAACTTGTCATAAGTAATAATTCAGCCTCAGGCGCTTTAAAGACGGCAGCAAAATTTGATATCCCTTTTTTACATCTGTCGCAAAAATTATTCAAAACCGAGAAGGAGTTTACAAACAGTATCCTTGATGTTTTAAAGAAATACAAAATTGATCTTATACTTCTTGCCGGTTATATGAAAATGCTGAGCCCAAAGGTAATAAAAAAATTCCGTAACAGGATAATCAATATTCACCCTGCGCTGCTTCCAAAATTCGGCGGTAAAGGGATGTACGGCATTCACGTACACGAGGCTGTTTTAAAAGCAAAAGAAAAGGTCACAGGCGCAACTGTTCATTTTGTAAATGAAGTTTATGATTCAGGCGCGACCATAAAACAGCGTGAAGTTAAAGTTATGCCGGGCGATGTTGCGGTGAAATTGCAGAAAAGAGTTCTAAGGACTGAGCATAAGTTATACCCCGAAGTAATAAAGTTGTTTGAAGAGAAAAGAATTAAGGTGAGAAGTAATAAGGTAACGATAAAATAAAATGTCTTTTGTAGAGACGACCCGGTGGGTCGTCTTAAGAGAATCAAAATAATAGTTTATAGAAATGAAAAGAGCTTTAATAAGCGTTTACGATAAAACAGGTGTAGTCGATTTTGCAAAGGAACTCGTGAACCTGGGATTCGAAATTGTCTCAACCAGCGGTACAGCGAAGCTGCTTAAAGATAGCGGTATTTCTATTAAAACCGTTGAAGAAATCACAAAGGCCCCGGAGGTTTTGGGAGGGAGGGTTAAGACCCTTCAGCACCTGATTTTTGCGGGAATCCTGGCTGATAAAACAAATCCTGACCACTTAAATGAGGTAAAAACCCATAATTTTGAGCTTTTTGACCTCGTATGTGTAAGTCTATACCCATTTAAACAAACTATAAGTAAACCCGGCTGCACCGAAGCAGAAGCTATTGAACAGATAGATATTGGCGGAGTATCGTTAATAAGGGCAGCGGCTAAGAATTTTTCGAGCGTAAGCGTTTTGGTTGACCCGTACCAGTATGAAATATACATTGAATCACTTAAGAGCTCAAAAGATATCAACAAGCTTTTGGCAGCAGATGCATTTGAATACATAGCAAGTTATGATATAAGCATTGCGAATTATTTCAGGCGTATTAGCGGACAGAAGAGCGGGATATTTGATATTTATTTTTCAGGATATGAAGAATTACGCTATGGCGAAAATCCGCACCAGCGCAGTATGCTGTATAACGTAGGTGAAAAAGGATTCTCGGAAATATTTGAAAAGCTGCATGGCAAGGAGCTTTCATATATAAATATTATTGATATTGATGCTGCGTATGGCTTGATAAATGAATTCACCGAGCCGGCATGCGCGATATTGAAACATACAAATCCATGCGGTGTTGCAATTGGCAATGATATAAAGGATGCATACATAAAAGCATTTTCTACCGATACCGTTTCGCCTTTTGGTGGAATAGTAATTGTTAATCGAAAACTTGACTTATCATGCGCGGAAGAAATTGATAAGATATTTACTGAAATTGTTATTGCTCCAGATTATGATGAAGAAGCATTAAGTTTTCTCTTCAAAAAGAAGAACAGGCGAATTATTAAGGTAAATAAACCTGAGCTTGTAAATGCAATGGAGCTTAAATCAGTAACAGGTGGATTACTTGTACAGGATGTGAATAATATAGTTGTCAATGAAGAGGAAATGAAAACGGTAACGGAGAGAAAGCCAACTGATGAGGAATTGAAGGACATGATATTTGCAATGAAGGTATGCAAGCATACAAAAAGTAATGCTGTGATATATTCAAAAGGCGGTCAGACCTTAGGTATCGGCGGGGGGCAGCCTTCGAGGGTTGATTCATCAATGCTCGCTGTAAATAAGGCCAAAAGATTCGGGCATGACCTCACAGGATGCTCAGTAGCCTCGGATGCATTTTTCCCGTTCCCGGATGGGGTTATTGAAGCCGCAAATGCAGGGGCTAAGTCAGTTATTCACCCGGGCGGCTCAGTGAAGGATGAAGAGGTAATAAAGGCAGCCAATGAGCGCGGGCTGGCTATGGTATTGACGGGGGTCAGGCATTTCAGACATTAACCTCAAAAAAATCTGAAAAAAGTATAAATAAGTTCACTTAAATAAATAAAATTAAACCTTATATTTGCAAATTGGTTTTTAACGTTTTTCGCATTTGCAGGCTTACTTGAAACGAACTCTGAATTTCATATTATATAATTTTAATTTTCACAGGATACCTCAACTAAATGGCTTTATTCGGATTTTTATCAGCTGATATTGCAATAGATCTTGGAACTGCAAATACGCTTATATACATTAAAGGCAAAGGAATAATTCTTAACGAACCTTCTATTGTTGCCTTTGATGAAACAACAAAGAAAATAATTGCTGTCGGCCACGAAGCAAAACAGATGCACGAAAAAACCCATAAGGGAATTAAGACAATTCGTCCCATGGGTGATGGTGTTATCGCAGATTTTGAAATTGCCGAAGGAATGCTGAGAGCCTTTATCAAAAAAGTTCACTCAAGTATTTTCCCAAGCTCGCGTGTTGTAATTTGTGTGCCAAGCGGAATTACAGAAGTTGAAAAACGCGCAGTCCGTGATTCAGCAGAACATGCCGGCGCAAAAGAAGTTTATTTGTTAGCTGAACCGATGGCTGCTGCAATTGGCGTTGGACTTGACGTTTCATCACCGGTTGGAAACATGATAATCGATATCGGCGGCGGAACAACTGAAATTGCTATTATATCACTTTCGGGAATTGCAAACGGCGCATCTATACGTGTAGCAGGTGATGAACTTAATATTTCTATCGTAGAATACTTCAGGAAAAATTATAATATCTTAATTGGTGAAAGAACTGCCGAGGAAATTAAATGCCAGGTAGGTTCTGTTATGCCGCTTAAGGAAGAAGTTATCATCGAAGTAAAAGGGCGTGACCTTGTTTCGGGTCTGCCAAAGATGACCGAGGTAAGCTCAATTGAGATACGTGAAGCGTTAAGTGATCCTGTCAACCAGATGATAAGGGCAATTAAGGTAGCACTTGAAAACACTCAGCCTGAGCTTGCATCCGATATTCTGGATAGAGGCATCATGCTCTCAGGTGGCGGCGCTTTAATTAAGGGACTTGATGAACGTATAAGGCTTGAGACTAACCTGCCGGTACACGTTGCCGAAGACCCTTTAACGGCAGTTGTACGCGGGGCGGGCAAGGTGCTCGAAGATCTGCAAAAGTTCTCAAAAGTGCTGATAAAGAGCAAAAAATACTAATTTTAATTTTGAGGCGCTTTGCGCCGCTATGCTTAAACTCCCAGAGGGAGAGGAAGGAAACAATCCCATAGATAGAGCATTATTAATGAGATTGTTTCGCTATCGCTCGCAAATGTTAAAAAACCAAAAAATTCATTAATCTCATTAACACACAACTCCACTCCAATTAATGAAGATCCTTCTTTCATATTTAGGGAATCTTAAAGAATACAT
>JBDTNV010000162.1:0-7208 GCA_039933555.1 Ignavibacteria bacterium | reverse complement strand
ATAATACTCATAATAAAACCAGATGGAAATGTTTTTAAGATAGGTGATCTCATAGGGCTGGCTTCGGGTGTATCACTTGCGCTAGGTTATGTTGCAATGCGCCTTATCACGCAATCAGACGGGTTTAAAACTATCATTTTCTATTTTTCGCTTACAGCATTTATATTATCACTGCCGCTTGGAATTATCTACTGGTCTAATCCTCCAATAGAAGGATGGCTGTACTCACTTGGAAGCGGCGTACTGCTTGTCGCCTACCTTAACATGCAGCAGATTTCATACAGGCACACTGAGGCGTCAAAGTTGAGTCCGTTTAATTACTTTGTTGTAATATATGTTGGTTTACTTGACTGGTGGCTCTTTGGCAATATGCCTGATCTACTTACTATAATTGGTATTGTTATTGTGAGTGCAGGGGGAATAATAGCAATTCTTAAACACGAAGAAGATAAAAAAGATCTGAAACACAGCTGGCATTAGCAAATAACAAATGGCAAGACCAAATAACAAATACCAAATATCACATAAACGGGTAAATTGACTATTGATTAAGCTCTTCTATCTTTTCCTCGAGCCATATCTTATGAAAGCATTTAAGCTTATTTAGATCTTCTTTTAAAGTGATCAATTCCCGGTTAATTAATTTGATACTTTCCGGGTTTTCCTTAATGTAAACCAGTTTAGTTACAATAGAAATGAAATTGGAAAGACGTTCTAATTTAGAGGGAAATATCTTCTTATCGTTTTGAATAAAATGGCGGGCAGAATCAATTAAGTACCTGAGCTCTTCAAGATGGTCCAGCTCGTATGCGGTAATGATTTCCCATCCTTTAATATTAAGCTTGCTTGAATAGTTAGTATGTTTTATCCTCGAAAGATACCCCTGGGCCCGACCAAAATTTTTCAGTTTTATATAATACTCAATTAGTGCGTGAAAATAATAGTTTTCTCTCACATCAGGCTCCAACATATCTTTATATTTTTCTATGAAATATTTCGCCCACTCAAACTCACCCGCATTTACAGCGGTCCCGGATACATTTTTATAAAAAGCCCCGTCAATATTTTTTACCCTGTCAATACTGTAAATATTGTTATCTATCATGAAGCGGTATATTTGGTATTCAGTCTTCGTAAATTCATATAAGCCTTCATCAGCTTTTTTAACGCAGTAATTTGCCAGCGCAACAAAAAAGTTATATTTATGTTCACTTCCCAGGTTATTAATATTTTCTTCAAGCAGCTTTCTCAGTTCATAAAAGAATTGCAAACAGCCATCATATACAAGCATAAACGCGTTATAATATATGTTAACCATATAATCCATTTCAACGGGCGCGCTTTTTAAAAATTCCAGTACTTTTCTAACGAAATCATTCTTATAGTTTCCGCTGATCTCATTCTGCATATACAAAGAATTATAATTGTTGACAAAAACATTTATAAAATATCCCATCGTTAAATATTCATTGGCTGCTTTTATATTTTCTCCGGTTTGATAGAATTTATCCTGCTGTATCAGGTGATTTTGCTTTAAAACTTCAAGTATATACTTTGTTTCATGATAATTTGTGTCTTCTTTTTCCACCGAATGCAGTTTTTCAATTGAGCGTATATTTTTCTCAAATTGATCTCCCAAGCCTCTTTCCAGAAATGCCTCCAGCAGATTTTCTGATATCTTCGAAGGTTTTTCGCTGTAAACTTTGAGCTCAATAAATTTTTCGGCAAGTTTTGTAAGATCATGTACAAGATTTTTCATTGTTCCGTAATTGAAAGGCTTGCCCGGGAAAATATCCGCGTATATTTTCTCACGTGTCAATTCATGTGAATTAAAAACCGGAGCCTGGTCTGAGACTACTTTCCATAATTTCAATACAGCTGACTTCCTGTTAAAGTAATCAGAAGATACCAGGCGGTCAAACTCTTTTATTTCCTCTTTTGTGAATGACCTTAAAATTTCTATTAAAGTGCTGTTTATCAAATTAATTTAGTTGATTTTTCCGGTGAAAGATAATGCTAATTATAATTAAAAACGAAGCAAATTCGGGGTATTTTAAGTAATCACCCCACTGAAAACCGGTGAAAACTTTCTTTGTCAGGTATAATTATAACCTATATATTTGGTGAAAATTTAAATGAATTAATAAGTCCGAAGGATGATTCGAAGCGTTCTTATGGTGAAAAGGCATACCGGTATGCCGCTTATTACCAGGTTATTAATTAAAGGGTATCTGCCCCAAAACAGGATATATTTATATGAAAAAAATAGAAATAACATTATTCGTATTATTCTTTTGTTTTAAAGTATCACATTCGCAATGGGTACAGGTATCAAATGAAATTGGCAATAGTATTGCTGTGTATGGATTAACAAACAGCGGTAACACTATTTTTGCCGGAACAAACGGACAGGGAGTATATTTATCTACAAATAGCGGGGCCAACTGGACTCAGACACCCTTGAACAACAGGTTTGTGTATTCATTGGCCGCAAGCGGAAGTAATATATTTGCAGGTACCCAAAATGATTACGGTTTATACTTATCTACAAATATGGGAGCTACATGGGCTCAGACTTCATTAAATTACCGCTTTGTGTTCGCTTTATTAATAGATGGTAATAATATCTACGCAGGAACTGAATATAATAATGTACCTATGGGTGTATACAAATCCACTGATAACGGCACAACCTGGACCCAGACTTCTTTGAATAATAAAACTGTCAGGTCATTTGGCGTCAGCGGGAGTAATATCTTTGCCGGTACCGCTTATGATGGAGTATATTTATCGACAAATAATGGCACAACATGGACACAAACTTCATTGAATAATTTAGCTGTTTATTCATTTGCGATAATCGGGAATAATATTTTTGCCGGAACATTAAGCAATGGGCTGTATCTCTCAACAAATAACGGAGCAAGCTGGAGCCAGGCGGCCTTTAATAATCAAACGGTCTATTCACTTGCAGTAAACGGAAGTAATATCGTTGCAGGAACATTTGATTATGGTGTTTATTTATCCACTAACAGCGGGACAAACTGGGCAGCCAGAAATGAAGGATTACCCAATGGTCTTGCGGTATATTCCTTTACAATATTTAATAATTATGTATTCGCAGGAACGATTGGTGCAGGCAGTCTTTACAGAAGGCCATTTAGTGAGTTAAATGGAATTAAACAAATATCGGGAGAGGTACCGGTAGATTTTGCATTAAAGCAAAACTATCCAAATCCGTTCAACCCGGTCACAAACATTCAGTTCAACATTCCAAAAGCAGGTAATGTAAAGCTTATTGTATTTGATGCGCTTGGCAGGGAAGCTATGGCGCTTGTTAACGGGCATTATTCAGCCGGCACTTACAATGTTGATATGGATGCATCAAACTTGCCCTCGGGAGTATATTTTTACAGGCTGGAGTCGGGAAGTTATTATGAAGTAAAGAAAATGTTGTTGGTAAAATAACGCAGTCATTTTACAACCTTGTTTCTAAGGATAGTAAAGTAACTTGTTACTCTACATGAAATCCCACTTTGCGGGAATGTTAGTAAAATAACTGCGTTATTTTGCAAAAATTGTTTATAAGGGCAGTAAAGTAATTCATTTGCTTTACCAAAACCCCGTTTTGTGTGAATATTTATAAAATAAACAGGCTTACCGCCTGATAAGGATATATGTAATGAAAACAATATTATTAATGATTTTCGTATCGTGTCTATCTCTTCAGAACTCATTTGCACAGTGGACCTCAGATACAAGCGGTATAGGCTATATCTCGCAGCGCTCATTAGTAGTCAGCGGAAACAAAATTTTTGCAGGCACTACCAATAACGGCGTTTTTTTATCCACTAACGATGGAACAAGCTGGTCTCAAACAACCTTGAATAACCAGTTCATATTTTCTCTTGCGGCCAGCGGCAGCAATGTTTACGCAGGCACTAACGGCAATGGTATATTTGTATCAACCAACACCGGCGCAACGTGGTCCCAATCATTGATGAATCAATACGTTGTTTCACTGGCTGTGCTGGGAAACTATATCTTCGCGGGTGTTTACTATAATGGCGTATATGTATCAACAAACAATGGTACAACGTGGACGCAGACAACATTAAATACCGGAGACGTATATTCGCTGGCTATTAGCGGGAGTAACATCATTGCCGGAAAATATTTAAACGGCATATATATTTCCTCAAATAATGGAAGTACGTGGACGCAAACTTCTTTAAACAATCAAACTATCCAGTCATTATTTGTCATCGGAAACGATATTTATGCAGGCACTTATTACAGCGCGGGTATTTATAAATCAACTGACAACGGAGCTACTTGGTCACCGGGAACATTGTTAAACCGGAGCGTATATTCATTTGCAACAATAGGGGGCACAATTGTTGCAGGTTCAGACGGATACGGAGTTTATATTTCAAGCGATAACGGTGGAACGTGGATCCAAAGGAACGAGGGTTTTGCAGGCAGCCCAAGAGTATATGGATTATGTGTGCTGAACAATTACATATTTGCCGGTACAGATTACAGCGTATATAGAAGAGAGACTAATCAGTTAAACGGGATAAAACAGATCTCGGCAGAAGTACCCGTGGATTTTAATCTATCACAAAATTATCCAAATCCATTTAATCCCGTTACAAATATTCAGTTCAGTATTCCAAAAGCAGGCAATGTAAAGATTGTTGTATTTGATGCGCTTGGCAGGGAAGCAGTAACTCTTGTGAACGGTAAGTACAGCGCCGGAAAATATAACGTTGATTTTGACGCCTCAATGTTACCTTCAGGAGTATATTTTTACAGGCTGGAAGCCGGCAGCTATTATGAAGTGAAGAAAATGTTGTTAGTAAAATAACACATTTATTTGTGAGTACAAAATTCTACTGAAAAGTATTTGGGTTTAATATCTCAAATACTTTTCTTAAAATATACAAATAACTAGCAGGGAAAATGAAAATAACACTCCGCCTGAGAAATTTTATTGCCATTTTTGTTCTTTTTTTGACAGCTATATCATTCGGCCAGTCACTTCGCGCTGTGAACTACCAGGGCGCCGGATGGGTGACCGCTGTTAAGTACACTACAAACGGCGCAAGACTCTACGCAAGAACAGATGTTGGCGGAGTATTCAAAAGTGATAACGGCGGTGATAGCTGGCAATTCATTTCTTCCTACGCAACAACTATTTCAGGGTTATATATCCAGGGACTTGCCGTCCATCCATCAAACAATAACACTATTTATATCGCATGCGGAACCTCATACAGAACCACCGATGAAAGCAGGGGAGTGTGGAAAACTATTGATGGCGGTAATACATGGACACATGTTCTGCAGAATGTGAATTTCAGCGGGAATGATGATATCCGGTGGGGCGGCGAAAGCATAGCTATTGATCCGGGCAATCCAGAAACAGTTTATGCAGGCGGAAGGGAAAGCGGAATATATAAATCGACAAACGGCGGCGGCTCATGGAGTATTGTTGCAGCATTAAATGTTGTTACAGGAAATATTTCAACCATAACAATAAGACCCGGAACGACTGGCAATTCCGCGGAAATATGGGTCGGTTCTGAAGGGAATGCCGGGGTGTGGAGATCTTTGAACGGGGGCACAAGCTGGACGCAGCTTCGGACATCAGGCGAAGTTGAAGGAGTAGTTTTCAGGATTGCGGTAAAGACTGACGGTACTGCATTTGTAGCATATAACGAAAGCCTTACAAGATATAACGGCACGTGGACATTAATTCCCGGATTTGGCGGAGCGGGGAGCCTTGCTGCAGTCCACTTTATGGGCACAGAAAATAAAGTAATTGCCAGCCGTATGAATTACACAAGGCTTTCCACCGATGGCGGACAAAATTTTTCACAGGTACTGCCTATGACTATATTAGGACCCCTGCCGAAACACTCATACAACTGGGTTGTGGTTGACTGGGCAAGAAATCATTTTCAGCAGAATCCTGTGAATACAAATGAATGGTATATGTCAGGCGGGTTTGGATGCCTGAAATCAACAGATGCCGGTCAGAATTGGCGTTATAAAACTGACGGCATTAATATACCTGTGATGTACAGAACACATTTCCATTTAACTAATCCTAATTTTGTTTACCTGCCAATGGGTGATCTGACGATGGGCAGAATTACCGATGGCGGCACAAGCGGTGAAATTACAGATTATGCTTTTTATTCATTTGCCACGCTGCAGGATTTTTCAAATGCAACGGCGGTTTTAACAACAGCGGCAAATCCAAATAAAAATTATATTGTGGGCGGTAATATTTACTCTAACGAAATTTCGGGAGTTTTTGTCACTTCCAATAACGGCGCCAATTATTCTAAAGTAATTACTAACGGGCTCCCAACATCAGCTAACAGGCCGATAATTAACGGAATTGCTTCAGATGTAAATGAAAACCAGCTGATAGTTTTTGTTGGCGGTGATTATTCAAACGCTGGAACAGTTGGCGGTATTTACTGGAGCTCAAACGGCGGGCAGAACTTTACAAAATCAAACGGCATTGCACAGAACATTATGGCGCCCGGCACGTTCTATTCAAATTACGGTTTGGCTAAAGATCCTTTTGCAGGGAATAAACGATACGGCTACTTTGAAGGTGATGGCGGCGGCTTTTACGAAAGCAGTGACGAAGGAAAGAACTGGAGCCTGAAGAGTAATATCTTTGCGGGATATAAACCTTCGGGTACTCTTATTGTTCACCCAACAACTCAAAATCTTTTTTATCTTTCACTTTCAGACTACGGGCTTTATAAAACCACAGATGGCGGAATCTCGTGGGTGAATATGAGCGGATGGGAAAGCGCATGGCAGGTTGATTCAAGAGGCAGCATTATTACAGCTTTCGGCAAACGTACAGGAGATGTATATGATAAAATATATAAATCGACAAATAATGGCGGCTCGTGGGATTTAATTAATACCGGAGCTTTTAAGCTGCCGAATACAACAAGTCTTGTTATAAATCCGCATAACAATAACCAGCTTTGGATAGGAACAACAGGCAACGGAACATTTATCTTTGACGGACTGCTCATTGGAATAACAAATATATCCACTGAAGTGCCCCGGAGATTCGCACTAGAGCAAAACTATCCAAACCCGTTTAATCCAAATACAAATATCCGCTTCAGCATACCAAAAGCGGGGAATGTAAAGCTGTTAGTTTATGA
>JBDTNV010000161.1:0-7214 GCA_039933555.1 Ignavibacteria bacterium | reverse complement strand
ATATCTTCATCCCGTCTATCATCTTCGGGTCATATATATGATGAACCACTTTTGGCTTAGGGTTATTTATTAAATGGGCCGCATGCTGCAGCTTTTGTTTTGATTTGGCAAGGCGCACCGCGGAATAATCAAATCCTTTGATGGCTGACATTTCCTTCATAATTTCCTCATTGCTTTTGCGGGCTATCATCATTTCGGCTATCAAGTCAAGCTCCATATTGGTGATCTTAGACATGCACGGCTTGTGAGTGCGCCTGCGGTATGAACCGGGTTCAGGCTTGCCGAGCTCTCGGTATAAGGTTGACTTGCTTAGACTATGTTTAACGGATAGCTCTTCCATCTTTTTTTTGAAATCAGCGGGTGATGTTTTTTTTAACTCACTCAGTTTGAGGATATCTTTTTGCAGATCGGGATTGAATTTTTTCATATGGGTTATAAGTTATAAAGTTGTAAAGTTAAAAGGTTATAAAGTTGAGACCGGTGAAACCGGTCGAAAGCTTACTCCGAAGGAGGAAGCTAAGTGCTAATTGCATACTACCCTAAATATAATATATGCTAAATGCATTGTCAAGAGGGAAAATGAGGTAAATTTGGGATTTGCTGAAAAAGGGCGAAATATGGGTAAAACAAGATAGCCTCGCCTTAATTCTCAGCAGCGCTATGCCTTAATCTCGTCCTACGGCTATGCCTTAATCTCGTCCTACGGCTATGCCTTAATCTCGTCCTACGGGAGGAAGAGAGGAAGGAAGGAAGTGTTATCCACGGTCCCGCGGAAAGGGGATTATCACTTTATTTGCAGTCGTGTCAGGTTTGCCTGCCTTTATGGTAACCTGCGCGTCAGCTATGCTGACAAATGATTTGCAGATACTTAAAATAAAAATGATTGCGAGGTAACAAATTTTGTCGTTGGCGTAGCAACTGCCTGTAAAGTCTTCGAATTTACAGATAAGTCAAATGCCAACGACGACAGTCAAAATTTTCATATGCAATTTGATTAAGCTGCAGAATCAACGATTTTTTTGGTATTAATCAAGGTTTAGCTGATACGGAGAAATAAAGTAGATTGTAGAATAATTTGTAAAAATAATTTAATTTTTAGCTTTAATTTCTAATATTAGATCGAATACTGTCTTAAATAAACGAAATTCATGTTTATTGAAGTTAATGCAATCTAAAGCCATCTTTTCTTTAATTTTATCTTTGGTTTTAATATCATGCAAACTTTTGAAATTATGGACGTATTTGTTTAAAAGCCCTTTAGTGAAATAATCTTCAATATTGAAGTTAGAGCCTCTAAAGTATTTTCTGGGTGGATATACTGCAATCCATACTTCTTTTTGTTTTTGATAATGAAAATTACTAGAACTCCATTTATTCTTTTCTCCAAAAGCGGAGTTTATACACTTCCAGCCCGTTTCATCACTATCAAAGAGAGCTATTATGCTTTGTCCAGTTTTCGGGATGAACTTATCAGCCAAAAGCTTGATACCTGCTGCACCACCACAAGGAAAATACACAAAATCTAAATTATTATAACTTGGTTCGTCACTTTTTAAACAGTCTAATGCTTTGCTTAAAAATATTTCATCATATTTCCCCTCTAGTAACAGAATATCTTTATTTGAACTAAGGAAAATATTCTGTTGCATATAGGTCCAAATACCATTTGTTAAATTATGAACAATTTCTTGCTTTTCTTTTGATTCAACTTGAGCATCATTATTAGCATTTTTAGTCAACATGCTAATATGTTTTATATCAAAATTATGAATTAGAGTTGGAGAATGAGTAGTTATAATATTTTCTCTGTTGGTATATTTACTCAATAGTTTTTGAATTTCTTCTTTTCGGGATATATGTATATGACTATCTGGCTCATCTAATAAAATTAGTGAATGCTCATCCCCTATAACTTCTAAAAAAAATAATACCAAAAGTAGCTTTTTCTCACCTTCGCTTAAACTTTCAGCAAGAAGGTTATTGTTAATGTCAATTTCTATCTGAGTAATTATTTTATCATCTGAAGGATTGTATGAAGCAGATAAATATCTGAAAAAATCAATTTCATTACCTATTTCATTAACTTTATCTTTAATTTCATTTAGATTTAATCGAATTTGCTCATCTAGGTTTGGATTAAGAATATTTACAAAATATGTGACTGGATTAGGAGACTTTAACCATTCTTTAAATTTAGGTATATCGAAATTAAATCTGACATAATTAATAGCATTAATGTTTAAAGTATTTAAACAAAAATCTCTAATGTCAGTAAATGTATCAAAATCATATAAGTGTAATGTCAGTAATGCAATGTTCCAATAACTCTTGTCAATATATACTAATTTTGATTTTGGAAATGTAGCACCACGTAATGCCCTAGTATATTCTTTATGAAAACTTTCATAATATTCTATCCATAGTCGGTTTTCTTCACCACTGTAGCAGCAGATAACTTGATTGGGCAAATATATATCATCCCATTGCACTAAGTTACCATTATCTTTGAATTCATAGACGCCATTTTCAAATTTGACTTCAATATCATGAACATCTTTCACATAACTAAGTATATAATTAAAATTAGGGCTATTATCCCGATTATATAGGCCAGCAAAGATACTACTTATTGCTTCTAGAATATTACTTTTACCACTTCCATTGTTACCAATTAAAACGGTTATCCCTTCCTTGTCTGAGAAGTCTAATTCAAAATTTTCCAAATTCTTAAATCGACTTGTGATTCTTATTCTTTTTAGTCTCATTTTAAGAAAATTTCATTTTCAAATTTTCTAATTGCAATTTGTTGGTCGCTTTCGATACTATTTACTAGGGTTATCATTTCTGTACGAATTTTGAGTATTGTATTGACAATAAGGTTTTGGGTTTTAATCGGAGGCAGAGGGATTTTTACTTCTTTTAGTTCGGATGATGTAATGGCAGGATAAGTCCCTCCGCTCATTCTGTTTTTCAATTGTTCAATACCATAAAAGGACAAAAGAAATTCTTTTAGAAATATTAAATTATATTCTTTTGAATTTTCAATAACTGAAAAACCCGATGAGCATACGAAGTCGTTAAATTCTTCACCAACAATTGCGAATTTTTTTAAATATGGTCTTGTTGTACCTATAATTAAATCACCAGTCTTAATAATCTGATTCGCCCTGCTTGGAGCATCTTTTACCATTAGATTATTTATGTCTACAATCCCTAAAATTGGATCTATAGCACCTATTTCAATATATTTGAAATTTTCATTTATATTTTTTGGTTTCTTCCAATTTCTTGATATAAAAGTGTATAGGCTTCCTAAGGATTTTAAAGGAAATTTTGCATTTAAAAGAAAGTGATGGATTCTAGCATCATTGGATAAAACATCCCATCTATCTAAATTGCTAAATTTATAGAAAAGTAAATTTCTTTTTATGATTTTTGTAGGAGGTAAAATTAGCCCTAATTCAGTCAAAATAATATTCTCAATTTTTTGCTGTAGTTCTATTATTCGTCTTTCATTTTTTCTTACTGTTTTAATTCTATCGTAATACTCATTTAAAATCTCTTTTTGAACCTTAACCTTTGGCAATGGAATATTTAAGTTCTTTAAAATTTCAATTGTAAGGTTTTGTCTGACAGAACCTGTTGTATTTACTTTTACGATTTTATTGAAACGGTTAGTCTTGAAAAGTTTATAAAGGAAGTCCGGGAGTAAATCTTCTTTACAGCTAAAAACTACATAAGCTGGACTAATAAATTCATTTGATTGTTTACTTGTTCTTAATCCAATACTTCCAACATTTATGCGATAAGGGTTATAAGCAAGCCAATCAATCTCCATTTTTTTATATGATTGGTTTATATCTTTTCCTTTTTCCTTGTAAGCATCAAAAATTCCTATTTTATTATTTACGCCTAATATGCCAAATTCTTCTTCAGGTGATTCATTCAGTTTTACTTTGTGGTTTTCTTCATTTATATATTCTCCTAATCTGACAATCGGGAATTTAGACTTTATTCTTTCATTGGTGTATCTTTTAACATCCCATAGTAAGAAATCACTATAAGGAATAAACTTAATTTTATTGTTGCTCAAGCTATTAGGGGTAATTGTCATATTATCAGTAAAATTCTTCTGGTTCATTTGTTTCAATAACGCGCAAAAATTTGTTATTAAATGTATCGTAATTGACTTTTAAATAGTGTTCTTTCCAAAGCTTTTTTTTGATTCTATACTTCTTGAATTCTAATGCAACTGGCTCTAACTCATTTTCAATAGGAGCCCCTGTAGTGCTGATACCCGCTTTTTCAACTTCGACTATTGGGATTTCATAATCAAATTTTGTTTTTATTTCTAATCTGCTTTCATCTTCTATTAGTTGGTAAATATTATCAAGTTTAGACTTTATTTCTTTTTTCTTTGCCTTATCTAAGTGTTTTGTCTTTAATATTAATTCAGCATTGTCAATTTCAGATTTATATTTTAAATACACACTCAATTCTGCTTCTGTTTTAATCTTATTATACTTTTGAGATTCTAAGGAAGTAAATTTTTTAAAAAATAATAAGCTAGGTTTTATTGTTGCTCCAGATGCTATGAATACATCTTGTGGGATAGAAGTAATGTTTATTATCTTTGCTTTGCCTTCTACATAATCTCTTACCTTCTGAATTTTTGTGTTATTGAGTACTCCTTCAGGCAAAACAATTCCCATTCTCCCACCTGGCCTTAATAAGTTTAAGCACCGTTCAATAAATAGGATTTCGGTTAAACTACTCATTTTCCCGATTTCAAAAAGACTCAAAACAGATTCTCCAATATTGTCGTTAATTTGCTTCATTGCCTGTGTATAATCTTCACCATATTTATCTGTATATTTCTTAATTTTTTCATTGTTTACGTATTTATCCTGGTCGGTTATCTTTAATGATTTTTCTACCCGCGCTCCGAATGGCGGATTAGTTAAAATCATATCAAATCGTCCATTAAAAATTCCATTTACATTTAATAAGCCATCATGATGATGAACACCACCGTGTCCGTCACCATGCATGATCATATTCATCTTTGCCGTTCTAGCCATTCTTGGGTTAGCGTCAGTACCATAAATACAATCAAACGAGAGTCTGCGCAAACGACTATTAGTATTGCTTATATCTAATTCTGTATTAAGTAAATTGAACTGTTCATTTACAATTTGGTCAATCTTTTCTTGTTCTTTTTCACTTAGAGAATTAAACTTATCCGTGTAGTATTTTAGTTTTATATTTTCTTTTATTCTCTGAATTTCTTTCTCAATTTTTGTCCTAACATATTCAAATGCTTTTATCAAGAAGCCCCCGCTACCGCAACATGGGTCACATATTGTTTCTCCTTCTTGCGGATCTAATATTTCAACCATATAATCTACAATCGTTCTTGGTGTGAAAAATTGTCCTAATTCTCCTCGAAATGTTCTGCCTAAAAATTGTTCAAATGCAATCCCCTTAACATCATCTGAAGTTGTCGAAAGATTATAAATTTGTAATTCTTTTACAATTGCCTCAAAACTAGCCTGTTTAATTTTAATTTTTTCATTTGGATCAAATAAATCATCATCCTTAAACTCATCCTTTGTTAGTTCGAACCAATATTCCATATAGGGTATGTCATCTTTTGGCCCATTACGCTTTATATTTACAGGCCTTATATTTTTATCATATTGTGCTTCTTGTTTTTTAAATTGCTTTAATGAAAAAATATTATCTTCATCTGGGTTCCTTTCGTAACGAATTTTCATAAAAAGGATTTTACTAATTTCGTCAAATGCAGCTTCTGGTGAAAGCTTATCATTGTTTCTTATAATATTATGACATTTAAATAAAAGTCGGCTAAATTCGTCTCTTGTAAATGCTTTTGTCTGCTCAAGTAAATCTTTTACTTTTTTATCATCAAGAGCTGTTAAGGCATCAGGTATGTCAACAATTTCTTCAAGTTTCTTAGGTAGATCCCCCTTAACAACTTTAAAAATTCTTGTTTCTTTTAAATTTGTTGTTACAAAAAAATCAGCACCTGCCCAAGATGCATAGTTAAAACCTTGGAAATAGTCTTCTTCATGTATTGTAATATGTTCAGCCTTACATTCAATTACTATAATTGGACTTTTAGAGTTTAGTTTATGTTCTTTAGTTTTCCAAATTAAAATATCGGCACGAGCTTTTCCTTGTCCTCTTTTAGAGTTGCTTACTTGTACTTCTTGTTCCATTTGGTCAAGTGAGTACCCATAATTATTTACAAGTCGACAAATATACTCTTGCCTTACTTTTTCTTCAGGTGTAAGTGCTAACCACTTATTCTTAAGTGGTGCAAAAATTTTATTTCCATCAATTTGTATTTCTAGTTTCATAACATAATTTACCCAACAAAAAAACAATATTAAACTAATAAATTTTACCCATTTTTTTTTGTATTTTGCATTACGACCATTTCTTTTATAAATTTTTAAATATGCCTGGTCTCTACATACACCAACAATATTAGTTGGATTACCACCGGCTCCGGACCACGAATGACAATAAAAACCCAAAATTGAAATTCTAATCATTTTCTGTTATCTTTGTATGTCGAAATTGTATTACATATGTTAAAAAATTCTATAAGAACATACTTAATCCTGAGTCCGTACTAGTCGTGAGGCTAGTACCACCCTGTTATTTCTGAATAAGCAAAACTCCTTTTTCCGTGTCAGGCATGCCTTCAAGCAAATACCTTTCATAACTAACCACAAAAATATCTCCGTGTTCTTAGTGCTCTCTGCGGTGAGAGTTTTTTGCGTTTCTGATTGAATACATACCTTCCTCCCGTGCCTGCGGCAGGCGTAGCGCTTACGCGTATTAAGGTGTGCCTTCCTTCCTCCCACTGCGTGGGATTAAGGCGTGGTGTGTACTTCTTCCTCCATTGAAATTTCCTCCCGTTGTTGGTGTTGTGTGACTGGTTTCTCAGTTCACCAACAACAATGAATAGATTCCCGCCTTCGCGGGAATGACAATTAAGAAAGCCCCCATAAATGGAGGCTTTAGAATTAATGCTGTTATGAGAAATTAAAACGGTTAGTCCGGTAATCCGTTTTTATCGCCATCTTTAAATGCTTTAAAGTTAGCTTTGATGTTCTCTTTTATGTTCTTTTCAATTTCGCTTCTGTTACCCGGATCACTTGGATCCATATACAGGTTGGTTG
>JBDTNV010000160.1:0-7289 GCA_039933555.1 Ignavibacteria bacterium | reverse complement strand
CACATTTGTTTGATTTGATGTAAGTGATGATAAGTTCACAAAGTACGGAACCCGCGGCAAAGAGTACAGGCTTAAGTTTAATCTGAAGTTCTAAAACAAAACCCCCTCTAATATCAAATTAGAGGGGGTTTTGTTTAAAGACTAATGACTACTGGTTTACTTAACAAGGACCATCTTTTTGGTCTCTGTAAAATCACCGGCTGATATTGTATAGAAATATATTCCGCTTGTTAATCCTGAAGCATTAAAGTTAACTTCATAATTCCCTGCAATAAGTTCTTTAGAAACTAATTCATCAACTGCCTGCCCAATAACATTATAGACTTTGATGGATACAAATGCAGTTTTTGGAATTGCAAAATTTATCTTTGTTGAAGGATTGAACGGGTTGGGATAATTTTGCGATAAGGAAAATGAATTTGGAAGGTCAGTTCCGTTCCCATTTATACCAACCAAAGGATTAACATTTGAGCCGTCGTAGAAAATGCGGTTTTGACCTGCGCCAACAAAACAAACTCCTCCGCCATATGATGCTGGTCCGGTATAAAATCCGGATACATCAGGTGAAGTTGTAGTTGCAGGATTGATGTTAGCTGTTACAATAGTCCTGCTGGTAGGCGGCAAAGCAAATGCCGAAGTATAGATCACAGAATCAGATGAAGTTCCTTTAGTAACATATGAAATTCTGTATGCTCCCTGGCTTTCATTGCATTCAATCCTTCCTCTATCTGAATCAAAAGTGTAGTTGGCAATACTCCCAAGATTTGCCCAATACGCGCCAGCGAGTGGGGTGAAATTATAATTTACTTTCTTAATCCCTGCAGTTGTTTGGTTCCAGATACATGCCATTTCGTTGGATTGCCTGTTTACGGCAATTTCAGGGTCAACTTCAGGGTCTGCAGTTGCTTGCACATTGAACTGCGTCCATGCAGTAGCGGTACCCCAGTTCCCGAGAGAGATCCTGTTCAATCTTAAGTTTGCATTTGTTACAGTCAGATCGTTTGTGAACACGACATAAATAGAATCAAAGGCTCCATGCCTGTAATCAATATCCAGGTTAAAATCGTTAAAAGTATTTCTTACCGTATCCTGTACCCATGTTAAACCGCCGTCATTTGTCAGGGCTGCCCTTAAACCTGTTCCGGCACCTGTGCCTGAATTGACGAACTGGAACGCGACATACCAATATGTGAGTCCGTAGGTCCAGTAATAGCTATCTGCAACAATCGTGGGATTTACATGTCCTGAATTTGGAGGCGTAGCCAGTATTTGCCTTGCCGCAAATCCGCCGCCGTTTGCATCACAAACTATCCAGAAAAGCTCGCCATCCTGCAATGAGGCATTTGAAGTTCTGCTTGCAGCAAAACCAAGTTTAAATGTGTTTACCGAATCTGCGATGAAGAAATCGAAGGAATGCCACTTTGTGGTTCCACCCGGGTTAACGGTCAGAATGTACGCCCATGTAACTCCCTGGTCAGTTGATTTCATGATCCTGAGTGAATCTCTGTTCTGCGAAATGTATGCGATATATTTGTTACCTAAAGAATCTACTTCCAGGTCCAGGCCTGCCTGTGTATTGTTAGCAGGGGGAGTGTAAGCCGGCGCATTATCAACAACATAATCGCCTGCGCCCCAGTCACCGGTAAATGGCGGCTGGAAGTGTGTTTCACTTACAGCAAAAGGCATATTATTCAGATTATCACTGCCGGTAAATTTCTCAGGGAAGTTCTGTTTCAATTGATTTTGCAATTGCTTAAATAGCTGAATGTTCCCGCTATTTCTTGCCTGTAAATGCTGCCGCCATAAAGTGGCATAATCTGAATTATCCTGAATGTAAGTTTGATCCGGGTTGGCTTCTTTGTAAACATCGGAAGTCTGGGAAGACGTCAATGTTACGCAGAATAATAAACCAAAAAAGTACATAAAAATTCGTTCCATGGTGGTCTCCTTTATATATTGTGTGATTAGAATTATATATATATTATTTATTTCAGGAATTTGCAATTCAATTTTATATCACCAAATTCAATTGCCTGCAATAAAGAAAAAAGCCTGTCAACTTTATCATTGACAGGCTTTACCTATTAAACAAACTTTGCAGTTGTGGCTATTAAATTATTGTTTTGAAAGTGTAATTGCTGTAAGTGAACAAAGGTCAACACCATTCATATAATATTTTGTGCCGGTATCGGCGGTGAACATAATATCCCATGTGCAATGTTCCGGGTTTACATCAGTAAAATGGAAATTGAAAGTTTCGCCATCTAAGATAAGATCTTTAGGAATTACATCGGGACCCCAGTTAGCTGCACTGCTTGGTGAAATAAATACATCAACAAGAATCATACCTGTGTTGTTTGTAATAGAAAAATCCTGGTTTGACTGAGCTTTTACATTCTGAGAAAGAATGAATAAACCTGCGGCCGCCATTAATATAATGAGCGCTTTTTTCATTTTGTGTTCTCCTTTAGTTTAAAAATGAACGGCAAGATAAACTATCAATTTATTTAAATCAATATTAAAGTTATTATATATTTAACAAATACATAACTATCCGAATTTTTAAATGTACTGAAAAATCAAAATGCAGATTCGACTAAATATCGATAATTATGGAGAATTCAGCAATTTTCGGCTATTTTCACAAATTTGGTTTCGACAACAGCCAAATTTTTTCTTTTACATAAGGAGTTTTGATGTATTATTTTTGAAGTGTTTAGGAGAAATTGTCTTAATTTTTTTCATGCAACAGGATTCATGTATTACCCCCCTAATGCCCCTCCTGAGATCCGAAACTTATGCGCCTTGTTAGATAGAGCGAAAAAAACGGGTTGAAAGGAGGGCATTTTTTTTCTTACAACCCGATCACACAAAATTCAGGTAAAATTAACTCAATTGAGTAAGTCTCTTTAATTGCGTATTTTTGCTTATACCATCTGAAAATTATTATTAATTTATCTAAATTTTCCCTGTAAAAGGGGAAACAGGAAAAATAAATGGCAAAAAGTGAATTTGATGTAGTTGTAATGGGTGGCGGAGTAGGCGGCTACTCTGCGGCTATCCGCGCATCGCAGCTTGGATTAAAAACTGCCCTGGTGGAGTCAGCCAGGCTTGGCGGAATTTGTTTAAACTGGGGCTGCATACCATCTAAATCCCTGCTTAAAGCTGCCGAGGTAATGCACATGATGAAAAAGTCAAAAGAGTTTGGCATAACCGTCAGCGGTGTGGAATTTGATTTTGCGGCAGTTGTAAAACGCTCACGTGATGTAGCAGACAAATCTGAAAAAGGCGTCCAGTACCTTATGAAGAAAAATAAAATTACAAATATTGCAGGATACGGAATATTAAAGAAGAAGACTGCCGGCGGAACTCTGATTGAAGTTCAAAATGACGGCAAAGTAATAGAAGAGATTACTGCAAAACATACAATAGTCGCAACAGGTTCTAAGGCCAGAGCATTCCCCGGAATGAACGTTGACGGCAAACGTGTACTTTCATTTATGGAAGCAATTGTGCTCGATAAGCTTCCCGAAAGCGTTACAATAATCGGCGCCGGAGCTATTGGCATCGAGTTTGCGTACTTCTGGAATTCATTCGGTGCAAAGGTAACAATTGTTGAAATGCTTGACCAGCCATTGCCTGTTGAAGATAAAGAGCTTAGTGATGTTGTTGGCAGGGAGTACAGGAAGCTTGGCATTAATATTATGACTGGCACTAAAGTTGAAAGTATTACTGTAGAAAAAACCGCCCCAAACAGCAAGACTGAAAAAGTAATAACAAAAGTAAGCGGAAAGCAAAACGCTGAAATTGAAAGTGATATTGCTTTGGTTGCAGTGGGCTTTGCGGGGAATGTTGAAGGCTTTGGACTTGATACCCTTGGAGTTACAGTTGATAGAGGCTTCATCAAAGTTGATGCTGATTACAAAACAAATGTTGAAGGCATTTATGCTATTGGTGATGTTAACGGTCCCCCTTGGCTTGCTCACGTTGCAGCGGCGGAAGGCATAAATTGTGTTGAAAAAATTGCTGGGCATGATGTGCCCGATATAGATTACCTTTGCATTCCGGCTGTTACATTCTGCCAGCCGCAGGTTGCATCTGTCGGCCTAACAGAAAAGAAGGCAAAAGAGCTTGGCTATGAAGTTAAAGTCGGGAAGTTCCCATTTTCAGCAAGCGGCAAGGCCCGCGCAATTGGCGAAACAGCGGGACTTGTAAAATTAATATTTGACGCAAAATATGACGAGCTTCTTGGAGCGCATATATGCGGAAGCGAAGCAAGCGAAATGATAGCTGAGGTTACTTTAGGCAAATCACTTGAAACTACACATGAAGGATTGATCCGTACGGTACACGCTCACCCCACACTTTCTGAAGCAGTGATGGAAGCTGCGGCCGATGCATATGGAGAAGCGATCAATATTTAATTTCGGATTTGGGATTGTTGATTGCGGATTGATAAGAATCCGATTGCAGATTAAGACTAAAATTTTATAAATATTAATAATATTGAGCTATAGATTGGATAAATGATCCTTCCGGCGCTCAGGATTTTAAAGGAGAATAATCATGGCATTAAACGTTGGAGATAAAGCACCGGATTTTACATTACCCTCATTCACACCATCTGCGGATCTTGCGCAGGTATCACTTAGTGATTTCAAAGGTAAGAATGTTGTATTACTGTTTTTCCCGCAGGCGTTTACAGGCGTGTGCACAACTGAGATCTGCACAATGAACGATAATTTTAATTCATATAAAGATATGAATGCCGAAGTATTGGGAATAAGCGTTGATGGTACTTTTGTACAAAGAGCGTTCGCTGAGAAGAACGGAATAAAAATGCCATTGCTGAGTGATTTCAATAAGGTAGTCATAAGAAAATATGATGTTGTTCAGCCGGAATTTGCGCATGGACAGAAAGAAACTGCTCAAAGGGCAGTTTACTTAATCGGTAAAGACGGCTTAGTAAAATATGTTGAAGTCACCGAAAATCCGGGTGTGCAGGTTAATTTTGATGGAATAAAAGCTGCAGCCGCAGCATTGTAATTTTATCATGAATATTTTAAACAAGGGGTTGCAACCCTTTGTTTGTTAAACATTGAATTATGTTAAAAGCCGGAGATAAAGCGCCCGATTTCAGTCTAGTAGCTGATAGTGGTGAGAAAATTTCGCTTAAGGACTACAAAGGGAAAAAAGTTGTTCTTTATTTCTACCCTAAGGATATGACAAGCGGATGTACGGTTGAGGCGTGTGATTTCCGTGATAATATAAAAAAGATTGAAAAGAAAAATACTGTAGTCATCGGGGTTTCGCCTGACGGCACAAAGAGCCATGTAAAATTCAAGGATAAATATGATTTGCCGTTTACACTACTCAGCGATGAATCAAAGAAGATGCTTGAAGATTACGGCGTGTGGCAGGAAAAAAGTATGTACGGCAGGAAATATATGGGTGTTGTACGGACAACTTTCATTATTGATGAAAAGGGTAAGATAGAAAAAATATTTGAAAAGGTAAAAGTTGACGGCCACGTCAATGAAATTATCGAAAACTTGTAATCAGGGATTATTACGTAACATTTATAAACTGCTGCAGAAAACTAATATCAAAAAAATGAAAAAAAACTATTCAAGGTCTATCCTACTTGTTGCCGTTATCAGCGCATTTTGTTATTTGCTTCCGGCGTGTAATGTATCTACAGCAAATCTTTCAGATGTGAAGCTTTGTACATCATTAAGCAGCGGGGTATGCAGCGGTGATAATACAACATTCCACGCTACTGATGCTGTTATATACTGTTCAGCTAACCTGAAAAATGCACCAAGCGGAACAAAGGTAACATTTGAGTGGAAACACGGCAGTGAAAGTATGGGTAAAGCGGATGTTGAAACATCAAGCGGTACAGTAAGCTCAAACTTTACTACCAATGGCGCTGTTGAACCGGGTAAATATTCAGTTACTGTAAAAATTAATACGGATAATGCTACTCCGGTTACCAAAGAATTTACAATAGAATAACCGGTATTTAATAATTTCATAAAGTTTCATATAAAGCCATTCAATTGAATGGCTTTTTTAATTTGCTTTAATTATGTTTTGTAACTTACTATCTTTGCCTAATTACAAAATAGATCTATTTATGACTGATACAGACAGAAAAGCAAATTTTATTCTATCAATTACTGATGGCTATAGCTTTAAAGGCGAAACAATTACTTTGGGGGCTGCTATATTTGATAAGGAAGTATTAACAGGAACCCATATCAAATTACCGCTAAGGACTATGAACAGGCACGGTTTAATTGCGGGTGCCACTGGAACGGGTAAAACAAAAACTTTGCAGCTGATTACGGAATCACTCGCCGCCAAGAGTGTACCCGTAGTTGTAATGGATATTAAGGGTGACCTAAGCGGAATTGCAAAAGCGGGTACGGCTAATCCAAAAGTTGATGAGAGAATGTCGCATATTGGCTTACCATGGCAGCCTGAAGGAAATACCATTGAGTTCTTTACTATATCAAATGAAAAAGGAACAAGACTCAGGGCAACTACATCTGAATTCGGCCCTGTATTATTTTCAAGAATGCTTGAGCTCAATGAAACACAATCAAGTTTAATAAGCGTAATATTTAAATATTCCGATGACAAGAAATTACCGCTGCTAGATCTTGCTGATATGAAAAAACTTATTCAGTATATCCAGGAAGATGGTAAGGCTGAGTTTGAAGCGTCATATGGTAAAGTATCATCAAGCTCATTAGGGATAATACTGAGGAAGATAGTAGAACTTGAACAGCAAGGCGCTAATCAGTTTTTTGGTGAACGCTCATTTGAAGTCGAAGACTTGGTAAGGTGTGATTCAAACGGCAGGGGAGTAATATCGGTTATAAGACTTATTGATATGCAGACAAAGCCCAAGCTGTTTTCCACATTCCTGTTAAGCCTGCTGGCAGAAATCTACAGCACTTTCCCGGAAGAAGGCGACCTTGACCAGCCGAAGCTCGTAATTTTCATAGATGAGGCTCATTTACTATTCAATGAAGCAAGTGATGCACTGCTTAGCCAGATAGAAAGTATTATTAAACTTATACGTTCCAAGGGAGTTGGAATATTTTTCTGCACACAAAATCCCACCGATATACCGAACATTGTACTAAGTCAGCTTGGAATGAAAGTACAGCACGCACTCAGAGCATTTACTGCAAAAGACAGGAAAGACATAAAGCTGATATCGGAAAATTATCCGCTAAGTGATTATTACCAGATAGATGACCTTCTTACCAGTATGG
>JBDTNV010000159.1:0-7298 GCA_039933555.1 Ignavibacteria bacterium | reverse complement strand
ATAAGTATTCTATTAAGATGGAAACATTCCGAAGAAAAACAATTTTTTAAAAGCTTATATATTCCGTTAGGGTTCACAGCCGCAATCACAATAGTACTTGTTATTGCAGGTGTCAGGGACCTTTTAATAGCGCTTCTTGCAGCAGCAGCATTTTTCGCGATGTTCATAAATGCGGAAATTGCATATACAATATTCAGAAAGAACAAATCAAAAGCCGGAGCTTATATTGCTCATATGGGAATTATGCTTTTATTCCTTGGCATAATAGGTTCTTCGAGATATTCCGTTGAAGAGAATGTATCTCTTCCCTTAGGTGAGCCTAAACAGGTTCTTGGCGGATACTTGCTTACCTATAAGGGCGCAACTGAAATACCCGGTGATGCCGAGAAATATCATTTTAATGTAATAGTGCAAAAAGATGACAAAGCTTTCCTTTTGCAGCCGATAATGTATTACAGCGCGTATTCAGAGGGCATTATGAAAAACCCTGATATTGCTAACCTTGTGACCAAGGACCTGTATCTCTCCCCAATGTCACTTGAAGAGCCCGGTCAATTTTCACCTAATGATATACATTCATTTAAAAAAGGTGAAGAAAAAGATATTAACGGGATGAAAGTTAAATTCATCGATTTTGACAGGACTAAATTCAACAAAGATGAAATGGAATCCGGTAAAATGAATATCATGGGAGCCGAACTTCAGGTAACAATTGACGGAAAGACAGAAAAGCTTGTAGCTGAGCAGGAAATGTCTAAAGAGGGCGGTAATCCTCTTCCCGTAAAATTAGCAGGTAATGATAAATATACATTCATGCTTACAAAGCTTTCTGTTGCAGGTGAATCTACCGTAGATATTGCTGTAATTGATGAAACAATTCCCAAAGAGAACGCTCCTGAAACGCTTGTACTGACAGCAAGCATTAAGCCTTTTATAAATCTGGTTTGGGGCGGAACACTTGTAATGGTAATTGGATTTTACTTCTCACTGCTTTCAAGATACAGGAGAATTAAATCAGACCACCGCAAAAATGAAGTAGTTAATACAAACGGGAATGGCTCAAATGGTAACAGTCATAGTAATGGTAACGGAAAACATCATCAAAAGAAACATAAGCATACAGAAGAAGTCTGAAATAGTTTAGAGTTGTAAGGTTAAGATTTAATATTTAAAAGTGTTCTTTAGAGACGACCCCATAGGTCGTCTTTTTTTATGACAATTAGTCATATCAATATGTATTTGTTACATTTAATTACAACAATATTAAACCAAATTAAATAATAATTGTCTAATTTTGTAGTAAGGAAATTATCCTGAACAAACTAAAAACAATGCCATGAAAATAAAAATATTATTCATCGTGGCTCTTTTGGCACTAACATCCATAATAGCAGCAGTATTTCCCAATAACAGTAATAGATGCACTTATAGGCTAAGCAGCGCCTCTGAGAGTATAACGCCACAGGAAGAACAGAATCTTGTTTATATGAGAGAAGAAGAAAAACTTGCTCATGACTTTTACACCCTAATGCTGAAGAAATATGATCATCGAGTCTTCAAAAACATTTCTAAGGCAGAAACCATGCATGGCAGTTTTATTAAAGAGCTGCTTGATAGATATTTAATCGCAGACCCATCAATCGGAAAGAATGAAGGCGAGTTTTCGAATTCTGATCTGGCAGCATTGTATAAATCCTTAACTGAAAAAGGGAGTATTTCACTTAATGACGCTTTGAAATGCGGTGCTGAGATTGAAGAACTTGATATTACAGATCTTAATTCAAGGATAGATGAGAGCTCTTCTCAGGATATAAAAGAAACATTCATTAACCTGAAAGAAGGTTCCCAAAGGCATTTACAGGCTTTTGTTAGAAATCTAAAAGCCGCAGGTGAAACTTATACTCCAATACATCTATCGCAACAGAAATTTGACGATATAATCCAAACTTCAGATGCAAAGACAAACAAATGCGGGGACTGTTATTATGACGGAAATGGAAATAGAGGTAATGGATGTAATGGAAATCAATGTAATGGCAATGGATATAATCAGAAGGGCTGTGGAGAAAACTGCAAAAGGAAATGATTTTTTATATGTAAAAATAAATTGATCATAAATACCGGGTTAAACCCCGGTTTTTTTTACGGAAATAATGAATGTTTCTAAAATTATATGATTTACTTTACAAATTGCTTGATATACTCAACATATAGTGGAAATTCAGAATATTTATAGTGTCCTCTGAAACATGGAATCAGAGTCCTCCCCAGATAGTTTTCCTCAGGTTTGACAATAATTCTATCGTTATAATATTTATTCGCAGGGATCTTTTTTTCATCCGGCAAATTTAACAAAGCCTTTAAGACACACTCAGCGGTCGCAAAAACAGGTAATTCCTTTTTAGGATCAAGCTTATCGAGATCCTCCAGCAATAATGGTTTCCATAATTCCGCAAAATCAAACCATAACCTGTTATCTGCTGTTTCTTTGGTCATGTAGTTACGGACTACATTCTGAACATAGATATTATCTTTGTTCAGGCCGAGGAGCCTTATATTATTATTTATACTGCTAAAGTATTGAGCCCTTGGGTTCTGAAGATCAAATACATGGGTCATTACAATTGTCTTACCATGATTACTGAAATTGCTGGGGTCGGAACCTAATATGATGGCTTTCACATTCTTACCCTTAACAGAATGCTCGTGCGGAATACCGTAAGAACAATAGTAACTCTTTAAATTACTGTTTACAATTATAACCTGGCAGATAAAGACTTCCATAAGCTTTTTAAGAAATTTATCTTCTTTGCCGTGGGCTAAATAAGGCACTACTATTGATTCATTTATAACATTGAACTCACTAGTTTTAAGCCGTGAGTTTAGTAACGCGAATAAATTCGATTTAACTAAGATAATTGGTATGTGTTTTTTATCTGCTGATATATCTTTAAGGTCATCAATTAAATTATCATAATTTTTTAGTATTGTGCCTTCTTTTTTTTTAGGGGCTAGCTCAGAGTCTAAGGCTTCATAAACAGAATCAATTATATAGTAACCTGTCTCTTTAAACTTTTTCAGACCCTGGAGCTTTATCTGTTCATTAAGATGATTATATTTAAAATCTATTAATCTCATCATAGTTTTAAATACAAAATCATTCTGGTGGTTTTTGGGGTCATAAAAGTATGCTCCATCGGCAACAGGAGATTCAAACAGGAATATCATATTAATATTATCGGGCTTAAATTTATTCCGTAATGCTCTGTATTCTTCGGGTGTTCTGTGCATAGTGATATAAGATACTTGTTAATGTAAAAATACTATTTTATTTTCTACAATGAAAGTAATTCCGAATATTTGCTGAATCAAATATCCCGAAAATTCTTTATATATATTTTGACTTATTGCTTTCTTAGAGATCGAAAAAAATAAGCAAATAATGTTTAAAACAAACAAGGTGACCCTATTAATAGGGTCACCCTGCTCTTTTGATGGTTTTGTTTATTCATGCATTCACCCGGTACAGTCTGTTACTATACTTCCGCGAATGCAAATTCTATACTGTAAAGACCTCGCCCTCACAAAAACGAAGGGAATAAAAGCAATTACACGTTAATAGTTAATTTCGCCGTTAATATGAAGTTCCTTATCAACAAACTGCCCCTGCCCGTTTATAACCGAACCATGGCAAATGTAGCATGTGTTTTGGTTCATAAATGAATAGTGCGGCGGGGTAAATACACCGTTTACCTGTGGTGTGGGATTACCTGTATTGGGGTCACCATGGCACGTACCGCATGTAACACTCGATGGGTTAGTCCAAACACCTACAGCATTCACATTACCTTCTTTAAAAGTACCGTGGCAATAAACACTGGAGCACGTTGCAGTATTTCTGTTCCATTGCGGGTCCGGCCTTATTGGGCCTCCTAATGTATCATAAGCAAGCGGTCCGAATACAATCTCTGCCATACCATCTGGATCTGGTCCAATATGGTTAGGGTCATCAAAACCGTTGATATCCCTGTGACAATTTTCACAGGTAAGAGCAGCGCCATAAGTTGAATAGCGGTGGCTCATATGTACACCAACACCCAGGGAAGTAACACTTGAATCACCATTTAAGGCATTAGGCGGATTTGTGTGTTCACTGTTACCATGGCAAGTTCTGCAGTTTTCGGGTCCATTACTGTTTGAGTGGCATCCTAAACAGCTTGTACCTGAAGTACCGCCTGAATAATCTCCGCCATGGCATGTTTTGCAAGCGCCAAGATTCCATTTATTTGCTGCTATGTAGATGCCGTGAAAATTTGCCGAACTTGGATTGCTCCAGCCTACAGCATGAGTCCTAATTTCTGGAGCGAGCGCGACACTGTTATCCAGCTCACTGCATCCCTGGTAAACCAAACCGGTCGCCAGGAGAGTAAAAAATAATGCATAAAACAAAAGAGTTTTATTTTTTATTATCTTTTTCATTTCAAAATGTATTAATTGTTATTTCGTTTTTCATTTATTCAATTCATATTTCCAAATCATTTCGCGCCATGGCAGTATCCGCAGAATGCAACACCCGAGACACCATTAGGTTTAGCGTTCGCATCGGTGTGACAGCTGTAGCAGTTAGCGCCTTCGGTATCGTGATAAATTCCCCTGTCATCTTTCATAAAGCCTGATTCATGTGTCTTTGGATTTGTTCCTTTAACTCCATCATTATCAAAATGGCATTTTACACAAGCCGGGTCTCTGCCCTGAACGTCATGGCATGATGCGCATGATTCGATATCCTTCCTGGCAAGTTCTGAATGCAGGCCGCCGCCTGAATTCACCCCGAATGTAGTAAAGCCTGCTACCTGGTGGCTTGTTGGAGTTATGCCTGTTACAAGCTCCCCGCCATTCTGGTGGCAATCAGCGCAGAATGTGCTTTGTTCGTGGCAGGTTTTGCATTCAAAGCTTTTTTGATTAGCATCAAGCCCATGTGTAAATTTGTAATTCAATGTATGCGCAGTTGTTAATTTCTGCAGAGCGGTCCTATCTGTTCTTACACCTGTTTCCTTGGTGTAGTATGGAGCGTAGAATCCCTCTTTAGTGTTTTTTCCATTGAATCCAACCGGCGAGTGGCATGCCTGGCAGAAATTATCACTGTGGCACATCATACAGTTATTCTTCCCGCTTGTGATATCGGCGCCTTTATGCTCATTTAAGAAATTTGGACTGCGGTGATTTTGTGGTGTTAAACCTGTCAAATTTCTGTGGCAGTTTTCACAATTGTTCGTTGCTTTCTGCGTATTGTGGCAGCTGTAGCATGATTCCATGTTAGGAAAAGCTGTAGGAGATTCTTTTGAAAATTTAACCTTCTCCAGTCCCCCATGGCAATCTGTACATGCTTTCTTATCGGCTTCTATGTGCTGTTTATGTGAAAATATAAGTTCAGTCTTATTTACTTTGAACTTCTTATAAGCACCGTCATAATGACACAGGTTGCATGTCTTTTCATCTTTCACATCATGGCAGCCGGAACAGTTTGCCATTTTAGGATTAAGATTATCCTTTGATGAAACCGAGTTCACAGCTCCGGTATGGCAATCTTCGCACTTAACAGCCGCATCAGTTATATGCAGCTTATGGTCGAACTTAATTACCTTACTGTTATCATATCTAATTGCTTCGTTTGTAACTTTGCTGAATACTCCGGTAACCGTATTTTTATTCAGGCTTGCTGAATCTTTCACCAGGTACGCTGTAGTGCTTAAGAAAATCATAAGCGCGGCTGCCAGAAATATATATAGTTTAGTTATTTTCATATTACTTTTCCTTTATAATTTCTTAAATAGCCAGTAGCTGAAACCTACGAGGCATCTGATATCAGATTTATAGATCCTGTTAATTAAATACTGCCCCTGTACATCAAAAGATAGCTGCGGCATTGGGCGGTATGTTAAGCCAAGCTGTCCGCTGAGTGCATTCACTTTATCAACAAGGTAATCACCTAATTTGTAATTTGAATAATTTACCGATGCTGAGGCAGAAACCTTGTTTTGATAAATGTCCCGCTGGAAATATGCTGAAACTCCGTCAGATTCACCCGAATATCCCATATAACGTGTGAAGTTCAAACCGTAATTTGGATGAGTGAAGCCTGCCTGAATTTTTAATGAACTGGTTTTTGTATTCAGTGTTGAGTTTGGATCTTTCTCATACAGCACAACCCCTGCCCTTCCGTAAATATTGATACCATTTTTAAGTGTATAATCAAGTCCGCCGGATATTTCCTGGTTCTTTGTGTAATTGAAAACCCAGAAAATACTATTGTAGCTGTAATGAGGCTCTCTATATAAATACTCAACAAAACCACGCAGCTCTTTATTTAACTGAACTCTTACGTTTGCTTCTGCGCGGTAGAGTTTTTTCTGTTTTATATCAAAATATGCCTTTGCATAAAAGTTATGCTTCATCATATAAGTATAATTCAGGTCAATACCAGCAAGCTGTTCAGCCGGCCCGTCAAATGAGATAGTGCGCTCAACCAGGTTGTAAACACTATCAGCCCGGAATGTTGTGTAAGATTCAGGAGTACTTTTTTTGTTTGAATAACTCAAAGATGCCATCAGGTCTTTTACACCATAATAGCTGAACATTGCCCCGAAATGATAGTTATTCTTTATTGCGGGGTATTCTTTGAATTCGTATGTATAAGGAGCGAGGGCACCTCCATAAACACTGAACTGGTACTCTTTATTTTTGCCTGCTTTCACTTTCAGGTTTAAGCCGTCAAGTGTTCCTTTTCCTGTTCCGGCAAAGATATTCTGCCGCCCGAGCTTTACATCGAGCACGCCAAACAAATTGGAGCCCTTTACATAAAAGTTATAGAACCTGTATGCAAAGCCTCTGCCAACTTTTTTGATTACATCTTCCTCTGTTTGTGCAAGTGTATTAAAGCTCCACTGGTTGCTTGTAAATTCAAGAAGATAATTTTGGTATCCTCTTAAATGCGTTGTTTTTGCGCTTGACTCGTTTGAAAGGCTGTCTATCCTTTGCCAGGCGTAAAAATAATTATTAAACCTGAAATTTACTGATTGCGCATAAAGACTTCCTGTAAACAGGAACGCTGCCACCAGCAATAGTAGTTTAGGTTTCATTTCTAATTTATTTTAGTGAATAGTTATTTATGCTATAAAATACTTTATTATTTTCTATATCAACTCACTTTTGAAGCGAAACTATATGAATTAAATTACGTTACTACGGTTTTTTGTGAACTATCTTTGCCCACATTTCATCATAATTAAATCCTTTGA
>JBDTNV010000158.1:0-7447 GCA_039933555.1 Ignavibacteria bacterium | reverse complement strand
TTTGCCATCGTTTGCCTGAACGTTCCTTTTTCTACAAGGGCAAACAGTTCCCTGTATGCGCAAGATGCACCGGGTTCTACGCAGGCTATTTCGCTCTTCCTATTTTTACATTCTCTATCTGGCAGCCCGATCTATTATGGATTGGATTGCTTATGGTACCTGCCTTAATTGACGGGCTTACACAGGCTTATATGCACAGGGAAAGCAATAACTGGCTCAGGCTTGCAACAGGCATACTGGCAGGCACAGGCTGCATGGGGCTTGCGGCTATGATAGGAAAAGGGATTGGCCATTTAATCATTGCCATAACATAAGTTTACAGTTACATTAATGTACAAAAATTTTACGGGATATATATTACTTTTTTATTAACAAAATTAAAGCTGCATTTTTTAAGTAATCTAAAGGAGAAAACATCATGGAACCAACAACACCACCATCTGCACCAACAGGAGGACAGCAGACCGAAGATCTGAGTATGATACTCAAGATCGTTTCTTTTTGTATTCCGCTTGTAGGCGCTATTTTATGGTTTATCAACAAAGAAAAGAACCCAAAAGCTGCCAAATCAGCCTGCACATTCGCCCTTGTTGGCGTTGCTGTAGGTATAGTTATTAACGTTGTTGTAACTTTAATGAACAGGTAAAATTTTACCGTCTCTCAGAGGAGAGGCTGTTAATACAGTCTCTCCTTTTTTTATTTCTGAAATTTTCTAAAACTAATATTTTACTCACCGGTAATGCACACAGAGCTTTATAAAAATATAATCCGCGCCAAGAATTTCATTGAAAAACGCTACCGTGATGAAATTGATATCAGTTCAATTGCGCGTGAAGCCTGTGTTTCTGATTACCATTTTATACGTACCTTTAAGAAGATCTACAAAAAAACGCCGCACAGGTATCTGACGGAAAAACGAATTGAAAAAGCCCGCGAGCTCCTCGGGGTCTCTGAGCAAACTGTTACAGATATTTGTTTCGAGGTCGGTTTTTCCAGCCCCGGCTCATTTTCTACATTATTTACCCGTTATGTTGGCTATCCGCCGGCAGTTTACAGGATGCAAAGGCAAAAGAAAACCCTTCTATCTGAAAAATTCCCCAAAAAAGTAATCCCCAACTGCTTTTTAATAATGAACAAAACTTTATAAACAGTATCTGATGGTTTGTTTGTAAGGAGATTTGACGATGCATATCTGCTATTGCAGGAAGCATTTTAGGCAATGGTGTATTTTCAGATACCAATATTTGTCATTCCTGTTTGCCTTGTCTCTAAGGCGAAGGCAGGAATCTTTTTTTTGAAATTTCTGGAGATTAGGCATCAAGTATCAAGTACGTAGTGGAATGACAAGAAAGAGCAAACCTACCCGCAACCTTATAAAATAATCAAAATAATAATACTTTTTGTTTTATAGCAATTTTCAAGTAGCTTTTATTCATTCATTACCCTAAATTTGTTGCAACTAATTTATTTAAGAAGGGCTATAAAATGATAACCAAACTATCCCACTCAACAGTATTTGTGCTTGATCATGAAGAAGCTAAGGATTTTTATGTAAATAAGCTCGGGCTTGAAGTAAGAACCGATGCTAAGATGGATAACGGCTTCCGCTGGCTGACAGTCGGCCCAAAAGACCAGCCTGACCTTGAAATAGTACTTATGGAGATCAAAGCAGGGCAGCTTTGGGATGAAGCTACCGCGGAAAATATGCGTTCGCTTGTTAAAAAGGGCTCAATGGGCGCCGGAGTGTTTGAAGCAAGTGACTGCCGCGCTACCTATGAAGAGCTCAAAACTAAGGGTGTTGAGTTTATTTCACCTCCCAAAGAACAATTTTATGGCGTTGAAGCCCTTTTCAAAGATAATTCAGGCAACTGGTTCAGCATGACAGAACGTCAGAAAGAAAAGTAATTATGTTAGCCTTTAATAATCCCCCCTTCTTTTTTGAAGTCGCAGAACTGGTTTGACAGTGGGGGAAGATCAGTCTGACAACTCTATCTATTGAAATTTATTCGTTGAATTATAAATGCAGGTTATTTAACAATGGGGGTTTGTTTCGAAATTTATTAACCGGGGAAAATCCAATAGACCTCACAAAACGGGACATTCCTGACTTACTGAACGAAGTGCCTGCCTGCCTTAACGGCTTGCCTAATTAGCTAGCTAAGGAATGGCATTTCAGGCAGGAAGGAAGTAGTCCCCATTTAAAAAACAATCATCTTTCACCCCCTTTTGTTTTACATTTGTATTCAATGTTGTTTTTTCTATTTTTACATCTTATTAAGATAAAAAAAACAATGCCTGATTATCCATTCCACTTTTCTTTTCTTGTAAAAGACCTCCCTTCAACGCGTAAATTCTATGGTGAAACTCTTGGCTGCTCTGAAGGAAGAAGCTCTGATTCATGGGTCGATTTTAACTTTGGCGGCAACCAGCTTTCAATGCACGTATCTGAGCATATTCCTGAATCATACCCATGCGGAGTTGTTGATTCTGTAATTGTGCCTATCCCCCATTTTGGATGTATAATACCATGGGACGATTTCCATATACTTGCCGCTAAGCTGCATTCCGAAAAAATTGAATTTATCATTGAGCCCTCTATCCGTTTTGCCGGTCAGCCCGGTGAACAGGCTACAATGTTCTTTAAGGATCCAAGCGGCAATTCACTTGAAATAAAATGCTTTAAAAATCCGGAGCATATTTTCACTCTTAATGTTAAACAGGAAAAATACAGCGCTGACCAGTAATGCAGCATTCAGATGTAATAATTATCGGGGCAGGCGTTATTGGCTCAAGTATTGCATATCAATTAAGCTGCCGGGGGATAAAGAACACTCTTGTACTCGATAGCGGCAATGCTCCCGGCCAGGGCAGTACATCAAAAGCAACCGGCGGTTTCCGCTCACAATTCGGCTCTGAAATGAATATTCAGCTCTCGCTTTTAGCCCGCCAAAAATTACTCGATTTTAAAGATGAACATGGTATTGATCCCGGTTACCTGCAGGCGGGATATCTTTTCCTCGCGCAAACAAATGAAGAAATGAAAAACCTCACTCTTGCAAACTCTTTACAGCAAAAAAACGGTGTGAAAGATGCAATTCTTGTTTCAAGTGATGATATCCGAAAACTTAATCCTCACATAAACATGCAGAATATTACAGGAGGCTCTTTTTGCCGGAGTGACGGGTTCATAGAACCTATGAATATTCTAAACGGTTATGTTTCTTCCTCACAGAGTATGGGTGTGAAATATATTTACAACGAACAGGTTACAAAACTAAACTGTATTGGCAGCAAGATGGATAGCATTGAAACACCCAATGGAAAATTTTCAGCGGACCTGTATGTTAATGCCGCCGGCGCGTGGGCAGGCTCACTTGCTGGTCTGGCGCTGGAATACCTTCCTGTAAAGCATTTAAAAAGGCAGGTTTGCAGGATAAAAGAAAAAAACACATTCCCCGCTGATACTCCCATGACAATCTGGGTTAATTCAGGCTTTCATTTCAGAATGAAGGATGATCATCTTATATTACTGTATCCATGTGTGCCTGAAAATAACTATAACTATGATGTTACCCTCGAGGCAAGCTGGCTGGATAAGGTTATGGCTATTGCTAAACAAAATATTCCGGCAGCAAATGTTTTGAATGCTGATTTTGAGGGTTCATGGGCAGGCTTGTATGAAATGTCGCCGGATGAACATTTAATTCTCGGCAGATCGGATTTCCTTGAAAACTTTTATTATGCAAACGGGGCATCCGGACACGGAGTGATGCACTCACCGGCAATTGGTGAGCTGCTCGCAAATATTATCTGCAATAAGCCCAACGAAATTGATGTTGATATCTTAAGCCCTAAAAGGTTTACTGAACGTAAGTTTATTGAACAAATCCATTTCTTTTGATTAAAGAGTAATTTGAATATTCACAGAAACTGCATCTAAGTGTACGTAGTAAGAAACAGCAGCACAGATATTACTTTCTGTCAATCATAATATGAGTAAATTAAGAACAATTATAAGGGAAACAGAAATAAATAAACCAATTGAGGAGGTCTTTGGCTTCTTTTGCAAAGCCGAAAACCTGAATCTCATAACACCGCCCTCACTTAACTTCAAAATATTTACTCCCCTGCCCATTGAAATGAAAAAAGGAACGATCATTGAATACAAGATCAAGCTTAACGGAATATCGTTTAAATGGAAAACTGAAATTACCGAGTGGAACCCGCCGCACAGTTTTCTTGATAGACAGCTTAAGGGTCCATACCGTGTTTGGATACACGAGCATTTATTCAGCTCAAAAGGAAACGCAACTATCATGAAAGATATTGTTCAATACCTGCCCCCGGGCTGGTTTTTGGAACCTGTCATTAACAAACTCATGGTGAAGAAAAAACTTGAACATATTTTGGATTACCGACAAAATAAAATTAAGGCTATATTTAAATAAATAATAAATAATCCCCCCTTGTCTTTAAAGGGGGGGCGATCATTTCAAACACTTGGTCTCAAAAATTAATACTTAATCAAAATCCATCATTAATTTACAATGGGGGTTTGCAACAAATACAATTTATAACATGACCGAACCAGATCTCCAAAAACTCCGCTATCCAATTGGCGAGTACAGCCCAAAAGAAAATATTACACCAGATGACATCAAATGGTACATAAATACCGTTGAGCTTTTCCCGGCAAAAATTAAACAGGCCGTCTCGGGATTAAGCGACGAGCAGCTTGATACTCCCTACCGCCCTGAAGGATGGACTATCCGCCAGGTGGTTCACCATGTTGTGGATAGCCACATAAACAGTTATACCCGTTTCAAGCTTGCACTAACAGAAGATAACCCAATTATCCGTCCGTATGATGAATCAGTTTGGGCTGAGCTTCCGGAAGCTAAGACCGGACCAGTTGAACTTTCAATTCCATTGCTTGAGTCATTGCATAAAAGATGGGTGGTAATGCTGAAAAATATTCCCGCCCTGCAATTTGAACGCAAACTTTATCATCCGGGCAGTAAAATGGAAATGACTATTGCATCGTTGCTGCAATTATACGCATGGCATTCGGATCATCACCTGGCACACATAACCAACTTAAAGAAATCAAAAGCCTGGTAGACGGATTCGGCACGATATGCTTTTTAGTAGAGACAGGTTTCAAACCTGTCTCTATCTTGAGGTGGGTCACAGACCCATCTCTACAAACAACCTGATATTTGAACGAAAAAATACTAATAGATATTACCGGCTGGACAGGCTCAATTTGCGTTGTTGTTGCCTATGGATTATTAAGCAGCCATAAGCTTACATCAAATTCACGTCTGTATCAGGCATTGAATATCATTGGCAGCATCTGCCTCATAGTTAACACACTTTTTTACAGCGCGTACCCATCGACTTTTGTAAATATTGTTTGGCTCATAATTGCTATATTTGCAATAATTAATATCTATAAGGGTGTTAAAAAGTAAATTAAATATTGAGCTCCCCGGCAAAGAAGCAATTGCGCTGATAGCAGATAATATAAAGCCGTACATCCACAGAACCCCGGTTATGACCTCCCGTCTTTTGAATGAAATGACAGGTTGCAGCCTTTTTTTTAAGTGCGAGAACTTCCAGAAAACCGGCTCATTTAAAATACGCGGGGCAATGAATGCGGTCCTGAAGCTGACTGATAAGCAAAAAGCAAGAGGTGTGGTTACACATTCATCCGGTAACTTTGCGCAGGCCCTGGCATATGCGGCCAAAAGAGCAGACATATCAGCAAAAATAGTTATGCCCGAAAACGTTATCGCGGCAAAACGGGATGCTGTGCTTGGCTACGGCGCGGAAATTATCTATTCAGGCAGCAGGCCTTCTGATAGAGAAACGAAATGTGAGGAAATCCGCCTAATTACCGGCGCGGAATTTATCCATCCTTCCAATGATATAAATGTAATTTCAGGGCATACCTCCTGCGCTATTGAGCTTATCGAAGATACGGAAACACTGGATTATGTAATTACTCCCGTTGGTGGCGGCGGTTTGCTGAGTGGGATCTCACTTGGCTTCTACCACTTTTCACCTGCAACCAAAATTATTGCGGGTGAACCGCTCAATGCAAGTGATGCGTTTGAAAGTCTGAAAGCCGGAAAAATAATCCCGGTAAAAGATCCCGATACAATCGCCGACGGTTTGAGAACATCTCTTGGTGATATTACTTTTCCCATCATAAAACAGTTTGTTGAAAAAATAATAACCGTTACCGAAGGTGAAATTGTAAGTGCAATGCGGCTTGTGTGGGAAAGAATGAAAATTATCATCGAGCCTTCAAGCGCAGTGGCATTTGCGGCATTGCTAAGGAATATAGAAGAGTTTAAGAATAAAAATATCGGTATTATTGTATCAGGCGGAAATGTTGATATATCCCGGATGCCATTTTAAATAAATAACCTATACTACCATGAGAGCCGAGATAAAATTCGTTAAGACAAAAGATTTCATCAAAACAACTGCTTCCGGACAGCTTAATCTTCAGGAAAGTAAAAACGTTTTAACTAAGCTTGCTGTACTTAACTCCCCGGGTAACTCCCATGACCTGCTTATCGATATCCGCGATACAACATCTGTCCTGTCGCTTTCTGATATTTATGAGCTTGTTGCCGAAGTGGGTAAGCTGCGTCATGCATTCCGTTCAAAAATTGCCATATTAATTGGCCCTAAACACGATATTGATAAAGCGCGTTTCCTTGAAATGTGCGCTTCAAACTGCGGGTTCACTGTTAATGTATTTGAGGATTTTGAAGAATCTGTTAACTGGCTTATTTGTACTGATGATAGTGAAATTTAATAATGACAGAGAAAAATTTCAACAACGAAAGCTTTTTCCATTCCATTTATCTGAACGCTCCATTAAGTGTTGTGTATAAAATAATTGCATCTCCGGGCGGAATCGAAAAATGGTTCATGGGTAAGGCAGTATATACCGATATCTCAGGTAAAGTTAGGCAGACTGATGCCGCTGCCCAAAAAGGTGATACATTTTCATGGCACTGGCTTGAAAAAGATTTGAGCATTACCGGAAAAGTACTTGAAGCAGATATAAATGAAAATTTTTCATTCACTTTTGGCCCAACTTTTGAAGTAACTATTTCTGTTAAAGAAGATAATGGAAGAACACTATTAACTCTGTCACAGAAGTATACAAAGGGAGCAGAAAAAAATGACTTTGCGCATCTTAATTGCTGTACATGCTGGGTATTCTTCCTCACCAACCTGAAATCAGTAATTGAGCACGGCCAAGACCTTCGCGAAACCCTTGTTAATGATGAATCACTGGTAAATCGTTAATGTATTTGTAGAGAGAGGTTTCTGATCTTTCGCATTTAAATTTGATAAACATTTTACATTAGATGGGTTACAAACCCATCTCTACATAAACTATCCTGTAGAGACGGGTTTGTAA
>JBDTNV010000157.1:0-7475 GCA_039933555.1 Ignavibacteria bacterium | reverse complement strand
ATAGTAGAAAGGCATTATAAATGCGTAAATATTTTTTCCTGAACTTCATTCTTGCTGTTTTATTTGTTTACATATACGGCTGCGGTGATAAAAAAGATGATAAAACAAACAACAATAAGGATAACAAAACATCTGATTTAATAAAAAAAGACAGCATTTCCGGCAAGGAAGTGGTTCAGCTTAAATATGTAGTTAAAAAGGGTGATAAGTTCAATTATAAAATGGTGGCAAAGACTTCCAACATGGAAAAATCACCGGCTACTGAAGATAAAGAAGTAAAACAGAATAACGAAATAAATTATTATTACTCAAAAGAAGTAAATGATGTTGATGCAGCGGGAATTATCAGCTATAAAATTAACTTTGATTCAATCAACATAACTTCATCAATGGGTGAGCAGAGCATAAAATATAACTCAAGCGTAAATGACAGCGTAAGGCAAAACCCGGCATTCATACAGTATAATGCGGTAATAAATAACCCGTTTTTTATTCGCGTGAGTCCCCAGGGTGAAATTACCGATGTTTACGGCCTCGAGAAAATATTTGAAGTACTCTTTAAATCACTTGGCGATACTCTAAAAGAAAAGGATAAGCAGGAAATTAAGCAGTCATTCGGCGAGGAATCCATCAAAGAGATACTCCAGCAGGAATATCAGGTCTGCCCTGTAACACCGGTTGCAGTTGATTCAAACTGGACAAAGTCATTCAATACAACAGTATTATTCTTTGAAGTTGTTAATAATGCAAAGTATACGCTCAAATCAGTTGAAGATAAAAATGGCGAGAAAATTGCGAATGTTGAAGCGGCGCTTGTGGTTGAATTCAAAAGTAAAGAAGTTAAAGAGCGCGGTATGCAGATAAAAATTGAAAACTCCGAAACATCTGGCAGCGGAAAGATATCGCTTAACCTGAACCGCGGATGTATTTCATACAAGGAAACTAATACCAACTTAAAGCTTGATCTTAAGCTTTCTGCGCAGGGTCAATCTGCCAATTCAACTCAGGCGGTTACTACGTATTTAACAGTAACACTGCTGAATTAATTCTCTAAACCGTAAATGGCCTATAAAAATTTAATTCAGCTTAATCACCCTTTAGTAAAGAGCTACATAACCAAAATTCGTGATAAGTATACTTCTTATTTCGAGTTTCGCACATATGTTGATAAGCTTTCAATGCTGCTTGCTTATGAAGCAGGCAAAGAGCTTGGCTTAAGGGCAAAAAAAATAAAAACGCCTCTTGCGCCATATAACGGTTCTGTAATTAAGGATGAAATTGTACTAATGCCTATCTTAAGGGCCGGACTTGGACTGGTTAATGGATTTTCTTCAATTTTTCCGGAAGCCAGGATCAGTCATTTAGGAGTTTACAGAAATGAAGTTACACTTCAGCCAATACGATATTATTTCAAATTCCCAAGGCTTAAGGATAAAAAGAATTCTATAGTATATATACTCGACCCCATGCTTGCAACAGGCGGAAGTATGTGCTCGGCAATTGATGAAGCCAGGAAAACAGGCATCGGTAAAATTGTAGTTGCCTGCCTTGTTGCCGCGCCCGAAGGAATTAAGGAAGTTCAGAAATATCACAAAGAAATAAAAATATTTACATGCGCTCTTGATAAAAAGCTGAATCATAAAGGCTACATCGTCCCGGGTTTAGGAGACGCAGGCGATAGACTATTCGGAACACTGTGATAATTACGAATTTCGAATTAAATATTAACTGCCTATTCGGCAGTCAGGCGAATTAGGAATTTTCATTAAATTTTTAGTGTTTTAAGTAATAAATAACAGTTTTAAACGGCTTAAGCCGCATAATTTTAAGGGGCTAATGCCCCTAATTTTATATATAATAATTGCTAAGTACTTTATATAAAAAGAAACTCGATGATCTTCTTGCTCTTTGCAGGAAGAACCTGGGTGAATATAACGAAAAGCTCATAAGCGATGCTTTTAAATTCAGCCTTAATGCGCACAGAATGGATAAGCGCGCTTCGGGTGAGCCGTTTATTATCCATCCCTATGAAGTTGCCTCGATTGTTGCTGAAGAAATTCCATTAGACGATATTACAGTCGCCGCTGCCTTGCTGCACGATGTTGTTGAAGATACCAAGTTCACCTATGAAGATGTTAAAGCTGAATTTGGAGAAACGATTGCGGATATTGTTGAAGGCGCTACTAAGATCGAAGGAATGTTCGAAAACTATGAAGCCAAGCAGGTTGAAAATTACCGCAAAATGCTTCTTTCCATGTCCAACGATATCAGGGTAATACTTGTAAAGTTTGCAGACAGGCTTCATAATCTTAAGACACTTGAATATTTGAGTCCTGAGCGGCAGGTAAGAATGGCGCGCGAAACCATGGAGATTTACGCACCGCTGGCACACAGACTTGGACTATCCCGTGTTAAAACTGAGTTTGAAGATATGTCATTTAAGTATCTTGACCGCCAGTTCTACAAGGAAATTTCTAAAAAGGTAATCGCCAAAAAACGCGAACGTGAAAACTATGTAAAGAAATTCATAGCACCTATAAAAGAACAGCTTGATAAAGAAGGTTTTAAGTACGAAGTCTCAGGGCGGGCAAAACATCTCTACAGTATAGCTAAAAAAATGCAGTCCCGCGGAAAATCATTTGAAGAAATATATGACCTTTTTGCTGTCAGAATTATTTTAGATACCGAAGAAAGAAACGATTGCTTTACCGTATACGGCATAGCATCGGAAATTTATATACCTGTGCCTGAGAGATTCAAAGATTATATATCACTCCCAAAGCAGAACGGATATCAATCAATTCATACTACGCTTATCGGACCCGAAGGCAAGATGGTTGAGGTACAGATCCGCACACGCGATATGCATGAGGTCGCCGAAAAAGGTGTTGCTGCCCACTGGAAGTATAAAGAAAATATAAGTACCAACGACCACCAGATGGAGGACTGGATCACCTGGATAAGAGAGCTCTTTGACAGTACCTCAAAAGAATCCACTCCAAAGCAGATAATGGAAGGTTTGAAACTTAACCTTTACCAGGATGAAATATATGTCTTCACTCCAAAAGGTGACCTGAAAATTCTTCCCGTAAATTCAACCCCGGTTGATTTTGCATTTGATATCCACAGTGAGGTTGGCTATAAATGTATTGGCGCTAAAGTTAACGGAAAGATAGTCCCTTTGGATTCCAGGCTTAAAAGCGGTGACCAGGTTGAGGTAATTACTTCAAAGATCAAAAAGCCGCACCAGGACTGGGAGAAATTTGTAGTTACCCATAAAGCAAAATCTGATATTCATAAATATTTCAATAACGAACGCAGGCTTAAAATTGATACTGGCAGAGAGTTATGGCTCAAAAAACTTAAGAAAATGAAGCTCTCTCTTTCTGAGGATGATATGGTAAAACTGCTCCCCCGGATGAAGTTTGACAGCATTCAGCACATATACTTAAGCATAGAAGAAAATCATATCACAACCGATGAGCTTTATGACCTTGTAAAAGACCGCAATAAACTTATCAGCGGTGAAATTGTTTCTTCATGGGTAAAGCCAATTGAAAAAATACAGTCGGTCAAAATAAAGGAAAATGAGCAGACGCTTTTTGAAACATATATAAAAACTGCGCGCGGGGCAAAAAATAAAATTATTGCAGGCGGTGATGTTAAAGACCTGCTCTTTTCCTACGCAAACTGCTGTAACCCTATACCCGGCGAAGATATTATCGGATTTATTTCAAAAACTGAGGGAATAAAGATTCACAAGAAATCGTGCAAGAATCTTTCTAATTTGTTCCTTAGTGATCCGCAAAGAATTATTGAAGTACAGTGGCCTGAACAGGTTGAAGATGAGTTTTTTGTTGGACTGAGGATAAGCGGGGAAGACAGGCCGGGTATGCTTAATGAAATTACAAATGTTATTTCTGTACACAGTAATACCAATATTAAAAGTGTCAGCATAGCTTCAAAAGGCACTTTGTTCGATGGTACTGTAATACTTATGGTTAAGAATATCACCCATCTTAATGAGCTCATTGAAAAAATCAGGAATATTTCAGGTGTTTTTGAAGTAAAACGCTTTGAAGAATAGAGTCAACTTTTAACAAATTGCCATAAGTATGCTGAACTGGACTTGTTTCAAAGTTCTGCTCAGGGTCTGTTTTTTGCCTTAATACGCTAATTTAACCTGCAAAACCTTGCACTCCCATATATGATTTTTATCATAAAACGTAATTACATTTATTAATATATTTGTTGTTATGAAAACTAAAATAATTATAACCTGTTTTTTATGCTTAGCGGCATACTCATTTATTTGGAATTCCGGCGAAATTAGTTCATTTAAAGGGCAGTTTACTAATGGCGATAGCCTTAAATACCCGCAGGAAAAACATTTTAAGAATGTGAGGATGCTTACCAACGGCGGTGAAAATGCCGAGGCTTATTTTTCTTTTGATGGTTCAAAGATAATTTTCCAGACAACACGGCCGCCATATGAATGCGACCAGATATTCATTATGAATACTGACGGCTCTGACCAGCACTTAGTAAGCAACGGCAAAGGCAGACAAACATGTTCATATTTCTACCCTGATGGCAATCATATATTATATGCATCCACATTCATGGGTGGTGATATGTGTCCACCGAAACCCGATTTTTCCAAGGGATATGTCTGGGCGCTTTACGCTGATTATGATATATACAAAGCAAATACTGACGGTTCAAATCCTGTAAAACTTACTGATATAAAAGCCTATGACGCCGAGGCAACAATATCACCCAAAGGAGATAAAATAATTTTTACCTCAACAAGGGATAATGATATCGAGCTTTATTCTATGAATCTTGACGGAAGCAATGTAACTCGTTTGACAAATGCTCCGGGATATGATGGCGGCGCGTATTATTCCTACGATGGTACGAAAATAGTTTTCCGCGCATCACGTCCTGAAACAGAACAGGAGCTTAAGGATTTCAGGGATAACCTTGCCGAAAATCTTGTAAGGCCTACCAAGCTTGAAATATTTGTAATGAATTCTGATGGTACAGGTATGCAGCAGGTCACAAGTAACGGAAAGGCAAACTTTGGGCCGTATTTCTTTCCCGATGGGAAAAGTATAATATTCTGCTCTAACATGGATGACCCGCAGGGAAGGAATTTTGATCTGTATAAAATTAACGTCGATGGATCAGGTCTTGAGAGAATAACATATAACGACACATTCGATGGCTTTCCAATGTTCTCAATATCTGATGGCGGCAAGAAATTTGTATTCTGCTCAAACCGCTTTAATGCGAAGCAGGGTGAAACAAATGTGTTTATTTGCGACTGGGTAGAATAAAAACAAAATGTCAAATACCAAAAACCAAATATCAAATATCAAATAATAAATATCAATTATCAATATTATTATTTCATAATTTATTTTATTCTAACCCCATAGGGGTGAAATGTTTGTAACAATCAATCAAGAAAAAAATATGAGCTCCGTAGGAGCGACATAAATTATGTTTTAACATAAATATTAAAATCATGAAGCTTACATTAAAAATATTTTTATCCACAATATTCATCGCTTCTTTTGCATTTGTCAACCCCGGTGATAAATCACCAAAAATAACATCAGGCGAAGTATCCGACCACATCAAATATCTTTCAAGCGATGAGCTTGCGGGCAGATTCCCGGGAACAGAAGGCGACAGGCTAGCTGAAGATTATATCATAAATGAGCTTGAGACATACAAAATTAAGCCTGCAGGTGTTGATGGCTACAAACAGCCATTTGATTACATAAGCGAAATTAAACTCGGACCCGGTAACTCCCTTTCAATCGGCAATGGTGAGCTTATCAAAGGTGTGGGAGATGAGTTCACTCCCGTTTACCTTTCATCCAACGGAACAGCAAGCGGCAACATTGTCTTTGTTGGCTATGGCATTAACGCGCCTGAGCTTAATTACAACGATTATTCCGGAATTGACCTGAAAGGCAAAATAGCTTTAATGATGATGTATTCACCGGGATATAACACGCCGCATGATAATCCTTTCAGCAAATATGAAAGACTGCGGATAAAATGCGCTGCTGCTAAAGAACAGGGCGCTGCAGGTATTATTGTTGTTAAAGGTCCAGAAAGCGGTGAAGAAGAACTTGTAAAACTCAGAATGTCAGGTCCCGGCGAGAATCTTGAAATACCCGTAGTGGATGTGAAACGCAGTTATGTTGAGTATATTTTCACGAACCAGAAGAAGCAAACACTTTCGGAAATTCAGAAATCTATTGACAGCCTTAGAGTGCCGCAGTCATTTGAGTTTGGAGGGGGAATGGCTGAGTTGAAAACAGATCTTGAACGCGTAAAGGCAAATACCAATAATATCATTGGTATGATTGAGGGTAAAGATCCTGTTCTTAAGAACGAATATATTGTAATTGGCGCGCATATGGATCATTTAGGCGATGGATTAAAATATGGTTCATTATACGAAGGTCACGATGCCCAGATACACAATGGCGCTGATGATAACGCATCCGGTGTTGCCGGTGTTCTTGAACTTGCTCAATATTACGCATCAAATAAAAAGGATCTAAAACGAAGCCTGATATTTATGTGCTTCAGCGGTGAAGAAGCAGGACTCATCGGTTCAGCTTACTTTACCAAAAGTGACTTGATGAAAAAATACAATGTAGTTTCTATGATTAATCTTGATATGGTTGGCAGGCTGACAGATAACAAATTATCAATAGGCGGGACGGGTACTTCATCTATATGGCAGGGATTACTTGATTCACTTAATAAAACTTACAATTTTACTTCCGCATACAGTAAAGATGGGTATGGCCCAAGTGACCATGCAAGTTTTTATGCAAAAGATATTCCTGTGTTATTTTTCTTTACCGGTTTGCATAAAGATTACCACAAACCAACAGATGACTGGCAGTTTATCAATGCAGAAGGTGAAGCTAAAGTACTTAACATGGTTGTTGGTGTTGTGAATTATATTGATAAGCTCTCAGGTAAAATTGATTTCATAAAGGTTTCTGAAGAAAAGAAAGAAACCAATATGGGTTTCCGTGTAACGCTTGGCGTAATACCTGATTATTCAAGCACTAAAGAAGGGCTCGAGATAACAGGAGTTAAATCAGGCGGTGTTGCTGAAAAAGCGGGTTTACAGGCGGGTGATGTTATCACAAAGCTTGGCCAGTATGATATTAAGAATATTTATGACTACACCGATGCCTTAAGTAAATTCAAGCCGGGTGAAGATTCAGAAGTAACATTTATGCGGGGAACAGAAACCAAGACAGTGAAATTTACTTTCGCAAAATAGTTTTTTTTGGAGTGCATCAACTGTGTTGATGCTTTTAGTAAATTATAAAAAGGAACGCCTTACCGCGTTCCTTTTTATATTGTGCTTTAATTGCTTTTATCCCCCCTTCGCCTCTTTGAAGGGGGGAGGATAGTTTCAATTATTAGAC
>JBDTNV010000156.1:0-7496 GCA_039933555.1 Ignavibacteria bacterium | reverse complement strand
GGTATGACTTTGTTTCACGCTTCTTTGCTCCTGAAAAAGGCATACAGGAAGATCCTGTAACAGGCTCAGCACATTGCGCGCTGGCTCCATACTGGAAGGAAAGGCTTGGTAAAGATACATTCAAAGCTTACCAGGCATCAGAGCGTGGCGGAATACTTGGCTTAAAAGTAATTGGTGATAGAGTAATTCTTGCAGGTGATGCAGTAACGGTAATCAGCGGTCAGATCGAAGTGTAGGTGTAGTTCAGCTTAACTACACAATTTATTAAGCGCCGTTTAGATTAAGTATTTGTTTTATTATATTGTAATATATGATGAAACAAATTCTGTTATTTATTTTCGTATTTCTTCTGATAAATTCAGCATACACCCAGGTAATACCTTTGTATTCTGTTGACGTTAATCAAGCTGAAGCAACTTCAGGCTATTACTTTATTCACGGATTAAAACAAAACACCCCTTCAGAGAACTTCACAAGCATGATACTAGATAATTACGGGCAGATAATATATTTCAAAAAATACACACGGGCACAGAATGACTTCAAGCTGCAGCCAAATGGAGAGATAACGCAAGCAGGGCCGACAGGCAGCAATGCTACAGCACGTTACCTGGTTTTGGATAGTATGTTCAATGTGATCGATTCAGTTAAATGCCCGGGGGGAATTTTTACAGATCTGCACGATATTAAGCTTCTTCCAAACGGGAATTACCTTGCGCTGGGTTATGAAAATATCACAATGGATCTTTCATCATATAACTATTTCAATGGAAATGGTTCCCCTGGCAGTACAACAGCTACTGTTGTAAGTGTAATTGTTCAGGAGCTCGATGAAAATAATAATGCTGTGTTCACATGGAAGGCATCTGAGCATTTCGATTTCAGTGATGTAGATGAACGCTGGCTTTTTTCTCCAACACTTGTCGACTGGACCCACAGCAACGCAATTGAAGAAGATAGCGACGGTAATATTCTATTATCATTGCGCCATTTCAACGAAATTACCAAAATTAACAGGCAAACCGGGGCAATAATCTGGAGGCTTGGAGGCAAGCGTAACCAGTTTGTTTTCACCAATGACCCTTATAGCGGTTTTATGGGACAGCATGATATTCGCAGAATAAATAACGGTAATATAACTCTGTATGATAATGGTTATAATCTGAGTCCAATTCATCCTGCCCGTGGTTTGGAATATGATTTAAATGAATCAGGTATGACAGCAAACCTTGTATGGAGCTTTACTTACGGAAATAATATATACAGCCGGTTTACAGGAAGTATGCAAAGACTACCAAATGGCAACTCAGTAATTGATTGGGGAAAGCTCTCAGGCGGTAACTCGGTTTTTTCTGTGGTAAAGCCTGATGGCAGCATTGTTATGGAATTAAGCTCAGCCGATAGCATGACCTCGTACCGAACATTCAACTACCCAACATTACCTTTTGTTCTGCAAAGGCCGCAATTGAGCTGTTCTGGCTCAACCGGAAGTTTTTTTCTTGAAGCACCCGTTGGATACAGTTCTTACTTATGGTCAACCGGTGAAACTTCGAGGGTGATACAGATATCTGCAGCAGATACATACTATGTATATGTGCCTTATGGCGAAGGCGGTTATATCAGCTCTGAAAGATCGGTAATTGCAAATCTAAACGATCCATGCAGCCAGGTAATTGGTATTTCACACAATAATTCAGAAATCCCTGAAAACTTTAATTTATACCAGAATTATCCAAACCCGTTTAATCCGGTCACGAAAATTAAATTTGAAATACCAAAACCCGGATTTGTTAGTTTGGAAATTTATGACGCATTGGGAAGATATGTATCAGCACTTGTTAACGAGAATCTGACTCCCGGAATTTATGACGTTGAATGGAATGCATCCAATCAGCCAAGTGGTGTTTATTTTTACAGAATTGAGACACCCGAGTTCAACGCAGTCAGGAAAATGGTGTTGATTAAATAGCGTAGTTATTTTAGGCATAACACAACCATTTAAACAAGACTCATTTGGTCTTAGATTTTTTTTGAAAATATTTTGTTGAAAATTTATTTGGAATGTACAATATCCAATATTTTTTTTAATGTTTTCTTGACACTCACCAAAAAAATTATTAGATTTGTAATAATAATAACAATTTAAAGAAATTTTTTATAACTAACCAAAGGATGAGAATCTGACAATAATATGAGAAACTTCATCACAACATACATGGTGCAGATCACCGCACCCACTACAGATGTTCTTGTGGGCAAGGTATGTCCGTTGGTAAGCTATAAACGGAGGTTGTTAGGATAAAACCTCAATTTAATAAGAGTTTTAAGCAAACCGCGGACAAAATATAAAATGTTCGCGGTTTTTTTTTGGAGACAAGTCTAAGCCACCCCTTTTTTGCTCTCCTCCCGACAGGGGGAGCTGGAGGTGGTCAAAAATAATAATAAATCAGACCCTGAAATGAATCCAGGGTGACAAAAAATACTGATAATGAAAAGTTTAAAAAAATTATTCGAGATACTTGGAAAATGGAAATACCAGTACATATCAGCATCGGTACTGCTTATAATATCCGTTGGCTTCAGGTTAATGGAGCCTAAGATACTGCAAATGGCAGTTGATAAGATAATTGCGTTCTTTGTAACAGGCAAAGGTAACACCGTAACAAAAGATGATGCAATTACCGGATTTCTTTACAGGATACTGCCTGAGCTGAAGATTGAAAACGCAGGGCTGATACTTGTTTACCTTGGAGTATTATTCCTTATAATTGCGCTTTTGCGAGGAGTTACTATGCTTTCATCAAGCACAATATCAGCCGCATCGACTGAAAAGGCAATGAAGAAGCTGCGTGACAGGCTATTTACTCACCTGCAGCACCTGCCGATGAAATACTTTGGCAAAACACCAACAGGTGAGCTTATCCAAAGATGTACGGGTGATGTTGAAACTGTCCGCAAGTTTGCAACAATGCAGGTAACGGAATCCATTAGACTTGCATCAATATTCATAGGCGCATTTATTATGATGTTCATGGTAAACCAGTCATACGCGCTGATCGCGATCATGCTTTTCCCCATCATGATAACAGCATCCGTATTCTTCTTCAAAAAAGAAGGGGAAATATGGACCAAGCATGAGGCGGAGCAGGATAAGCTGACTGCAATGGTGCAGGAAAACTTATCGGGAATACGCGTCGTAAAGGCATTTGCAAAGGAAAACTACGAGATAGAAAAATTCACCAGGCAGAATGAAGAGAAAAGGAAATGGGGAATGAAGCTTTTAAAGCTGCATTCATACTACTGGCCCGGAAGCGATGTACTAGTATATACTCAGCTTGCAATTTCACTTTTTGCAGGTGGCTATTTTGTCTTAACAAATAAAATAACAATTGGTGAATTCACAGCTTTTTATACATATGCTTCATATGTAACCTGGCCAATGAGAAGGCTCGCGCAGCTTGTGAGTGAAATGGGAATGACACGCGTTGCTATTGAAAGGATATATTCAATTCTTGAATCACCAAGAGAAGATTATTCAGGCTATGATAACGACGGCAAAGAAATAAAAGGTCTGATAGAATTTGATAATGTATATTTTAAGTATGATGATGTTGATGAAAATATTCTCAACGGCGTATCGATGAAGATTAATCCGGGTGAGAAAGTTGCTTTACTTGGTCCCACGGGAGCAGGAAAATCAACTATAATTTCGCTTTTGATGAAATTCTACGAGCCGGATAAAGGAATGATAAGGATCGATGGGCGGGATATCAATGAGTATTCAAGGCCCTTCTTAAGGAGCAAGATGGGTGTTGTACTGCAGAGACCGTTCTTGTTTTCCACTTCAATAAAGGAAAACATTGCATACTCAAATCCGGATACACATATCGATGAAATAGTTGAATCAGCCAAAGTTGCGAACATACATGATATCATAAAAGAGGGTTTCCCGAATTCATATGAGACGGTAATTGGTGAAAAAGGCGTAACGCTCTCAGGCGGACAGAAGCAAAGGGTAACGCTTGCAAGGACTCTGCTTAAGAATCCGGATATACTAATTCTTGATGACTCAACTTCTGCAATTGATACTGAAACTGAATTTGAGATACAAAAGGCTCTGCGCGGCATAACAAGAAGCAAAACGACTATTGTAATTGCGCACAGGATAACATCAGTGCAGGATTGTGACAGGATAATTGTGCTTGATAAAGGCAGGGTCATAGAAGAAGGCACGCATGAAGAGCTTATTGAAAATAATGGCTTCTATAAAAAGATATATGATATCCAGGTTTCGATTGAAGATGAGATAACAAGCGATATTCAGCAAACGTCAAAGGTCAAACGTGAGACGTCAAAAGTGAAAAAACAGCTTAATACAATTGCATAATTGAAAAATCATCCTTCCCTTTTAAAAAGGGAAGATTAAAAAAAAGTATATAAAAATGTCAAAATTAAAAGATAAACAATTTAAAACAAAAGGGTCGCTCTGGCCATTTATGCGGCGGCTTTTAAAATACAGCTTCCGCTATCCCAAATGGGTAGCGGGGTTTACGGGATTTGTTCTTCTCGTAGCGCTGGTGGAAGCCGTGTACCCGCTCGTATGGCTTAGTTTGCTGGATAACCTCATAATTCCCGCCATTGATACATACAAAAATACCGGTGTTGTGCAGAATGTTGATACTACTGCATTGCGAAATTACGGACTGGTGTTCCTAGGACTCGGATTTACGCTTTCTATCGGAGTATTCTGCTTCATAAATTTTGCAGGCAGGATACAGGAATATGTAATGTATGATATCCGTCAGGAACTTTTTATCAAGCTGCAGGAACTATCATTTTCATTCTTTGATAAATCCGCTGTAGGCTGGCTGCTTTCAAGGATTTCATCTGATACAGGTAAGGTGACGGAGCTTATTTCATGGTCTATGATAGAAGTAGTTTGGGGCACCGGAATGATAATATTCTGCGTAACATCAATGTTCATTTATAACTGGAAGCTGGCGCTGATTGTTACGTTAACTATCCCTATGCTTACCTTGATATCGTTTAAGCTCAGAATGCTGATACTTAAGTATTCCCGCGAGGCGAGGAAATATAACAGCGAAATGACTGCGCGCTTCAATGAACATATTAACGGTGTAGAAGTTAACAAGAGCCTTGTGCAGGAAGACAGGGTAAGCGGTGATTTTAATTTGCTGAGCGAAAAGATGAAGGTGTCATCATACAAGGCTGCGTATTACCAGGCAATTTTCATGCCGCTTATAATTTTTGGCGGCTCAATTGCAGCAGCATTTGTGATATATTACGGCGGTTCAATGGCGATTACCATTCCCGCAGCAATTACTGTCGGTACACTTGCCGCATTCTTCGGTTACGCGACAATGATATTTGAGCCGATACTTGATATATCACGGTTCTATTCACAGGCGCAGAACAGTATCTCAGCAGGGGAGAGGATATTTTCACTCATTGATACAAAAGCGCAGATAATCAACAAAACCGGTGCAGGAAGCTACGGCAGAATAAACGGTGATATTGAATTTGAAGATGTATCGTTCCACTATGAAGAAGGAAAACAGGTTTTAAGCAATATGAACCTTAAAATTGAGGAAGGAACATCAATCGCTTTAGTTGGTGAAACAGGCGGCGGGAAATCAACAATAATTAATCTCATCTGCAGGTTTTATGAACCGACAGGCGGTGTAATAAAAATTGATGATATTGATTACAAGAATATGACGATGGAAAGCTTAAGGAGCCAGCTTGGTGTTGTATTGCAAACACCACATTTGTTTTCAGGTACTGTTAAAGAAAACATAAAGTACGGCAGGGATGATGCAAGTGATATGGAAATTATGAATGCTTTGAATGTTGTTGGGGCTGAGGATTTTATCCAAAGGCTGGATGAAGAAGTTGGTGAAGGAGGCGAGCACTTATCAATGGGCGAAAAACAGCTTGTATCTTTTGCGCGCGCGGTGCTATCTGATCCAAGAATATTCATAATGGATGAAGCAACATCATCAATTGATACAATAACAGAAGCGAAGATACAAAAGGGCATTGCGGGAATTATGGAAGGGCGTACTTCGCTTGTAATTGCCCACAGGCTTTCAACAATTAAGCATTGTGACAGGATACTTGTTATCAATAAAGGAAAGATCATGGAAGACGGCAGCCACCATGAGCTTATGAGGAAGAAAGGTTATTATTATAATCTATACTCAAGACAGCTTCGTGATCAAAGAGAAAAAGAAGTCATGGAAGTAGCAGTTTCAAATATCAAATAACAAATATCAAATAACAAAGAGAGTTTAACCGGAAGGAGGAACTATGCACGATAATAAATTAATACAATGCTACGGCTGTAATGCCGAAGTGAAAAATATAAACGGACCCAAACATGCATACATTGGTTCCGATGCCGGATGCTGGGATGTGTTTTGCAATGTGCTGGCAAAGGAATACATGGAGTATAATGAGCTTTGGCAAACTCACGGGCTGACCGTTGATGCCTATGCGGCACAGCATCCTGGCCACCCGGCAAGGAAAGAGATACAGTCAGTATTCCTGCATTTAACAAGGCTTTACCTGCAGATTGAAGGCGGCTTAAAAGCCAAAGAAGCTAATGCTGCAATGAAGAATATCCTAAAGTATAAAGATCAGTATGTGTGGCTTAACCCGCTGCCTGATTTCACCGGTACAATAAATGTTCTGGATGTGGCAAAAGCTAAGGATATAAATGAACATAAAGAAATTATTGAAAAATGGGGATGGAGTGTGTGGAATGCATGGCACAAACATCACGATACCATTAAATATTTTGTCCAAAAAAATAATATAATGAATCTGTACGGAAAGGAAAACATTTATGGAAAATGAACAGGCTATTGGTAACGAATATTATTATAATGAAACTGTAACAAGGTTCTATGATGCGGTTTATGAAAATTTTCCGAATCTTCTTAGCGGAATGCATTTTTATCTGGAAGAAATAAAAAATACAAATGGCGCTATCCTTGAAGCCGGTTGCGGTACAGGCAGAATTTTTATGCAGGCATTTAACTCCGGTGCAGATATCTACGGAATTGATTACAGTAAAAATATGCTCTCGGTGCTGAAGGCAAAATTACCTGTTAAAGAGCATCACAGGATATGGATTGACGATATCAGAAAATTTGATTCAGGTAAACCGTACAGCCTGGTTATCTCACCATTCAGGGTATTCCAGCATTTGTTAACAATCGAAGACCAGCTGAACGCTCTGAACTCAATATATAATGTACTTGAGCCCGGCGGAAGGCTGATATTTGATGTATTCAATCCGGACTTAAAACGCATTACTCATCCGGTTGAAAATGTGCTTGAATTTGAAGGAGAGTACAAGCCGGGGCATAAACTGCAGAGATATTCTTCTGTAAGTTACGATAACCTGAATCAGCAGATGGATATTACTTTTAAATTCATCTGGGAAGAAGGCGGGCTTGAAAAGACCGATA
>JBDTNV010000155.1:0-7506 GCA_039933555.1 Ignavibacteria bacterium | reverse complement strand
CGATATGTAGAAATTTCGATAGGCTAAATTAGGTTGTTATTGTGAGATTTTCAATGAAATTGTTAACGTTATTAGCAAATATAAGGTATATTTTAAAAAAAGCAAGTAAGAAAAGCATATTACGGTAGACAGCTTACTGTTCTCGAAATAAAGTTATTTGCGAGATAAAATATCAAATTAACCAATTAAAATATTAACCCTTTTGCCAAGTCCGAATTTAAATATTCTGTACAATGTAGAAAGCTGAATATCACATTTTCCATTTTCAAGTCGGGAAATATAACTTTTCTTTGTTCCAAGTTTTTCCGCTAAGTCGTCTTGTGTCATATGTGCTTCCTTGCGTGCTTCTTTGAGTATTGAACTTATTACAAAATATTGAGCCTTTTCCTCAAAATCGTCACGTTTATCTGTTCCTATAGAACCGTATTTGATATCAAGGAGTTCAACAAATGTTTTTGCATTTTTTATGTTTTTCTTTTTCATGTTAATAATTTTTACTAAGTATAATTTTTTAAACTTCACACTGACATAGTCAGTGCACTCCAAAAACAGATTTAAAACTCAAACCAGCTTCAGCTTTTCTTTTAATAAGTGAAACCTGTGGTCATCACGGGGCACTTTGAAAGCAGGGTGTTCTATTATAATAGCTACGGGACCAATCCTTTTTTCAGCACATTGGAACAAATGATAAAAAGCTCTATCCATATCACCCAATGATAGCCAGATCATGGCCAGGTCAGCATCTACTACAACACCCGGTTCTTCTGCCTGCCACTCTTCGATCTTACCGATACATTCCAAAGCTTTTTCTGTTTCGCCACTATTCGCATATGCGCAACCAAGCGGTGTGAAACCTTTTAAGGGATGTTTTATTTGCAAGCGGACTTCCTCAAATATCTCAGCCGCTTTCTTCCAATCCCCTTTTGCCCCGAAACACCATCCTTTTAATTCCAATGCGGCGCGCATCTGCGGATACATGTCTAATAGCAATTCGCACTGTTTTAACGCGTCGGCAGTTCTTCCTGCAATTAAGTAAGCATCCACAAGTGATTTATTTACTATCGCAGAAAGCGGATCAGCCTCAAGCGCTTTTTCCATGATATCAACTGCATCGCTTTTTCGTCCGGTGATAAGATAATAAAAAGAGAGAAGCTGGTGAGCATCTGTTGCAGCAGGATTAAGCGCAATAGCCTTTTGCAAAGATTCATATGCCTCGTTCCATTTCCAGTCATAAAGCAAATAAGCCGAACCCTTGGCAGCGTATCCGGTTGAGAGTGTACTATCGAGCTGTATTGCTTTATCACTGTACTTATGCACAACGGCAAAAGCCTCATTGGGCTGAATTTGCCCTGTTGAACCAAGATATGCATATGCTTCGGCAGCCATTGCGTAAGCGTTTGCGTAGTTTGGTTCTAAGGTTATAGCTTTTTCAAAAAATTCGATAGCTTTTTTAACATTTTTGGGAGTTATCTTATTATAAAAATGTAAGCCTTTCAAAAAAAATGTATAAGCATTCAAGTCCCGGGTTGGTACTTTTACGAGCTTTTCATCATGCTCTTTTGCTGTCAAATTGGCGCGGCACTTATTGACAATAATACTGCTTATCTCATCCTGCACTTCAAATATATCAGTTAAGTTACGGTCAAAATTTTCGCTCCAAATATGATACCCGTCAGCGGTATTTATTAACTGCGCCGAAATGCGCACACGGTTTCCTGCTTTACGCACACTTCCTTCCAGGATCCTGTCAACATTTAGTTGTATGCCAATTTCACGTATATCAGTATTCTTTCCTTTAAAAGCAAAGGAAGAAGTTCTCGAGGTGACCTGCAGTCCGTCTACCTTAGTAAATACATTCAGCAGTTCTTCCGTTATGCCATCACTGAAGTATTCATTTTCAGGATCGTTCGTCATATTCACAAAAGGCAGTACAGCAAGTCTATTGGTTGGCTGTTTGGTTTTCCCTCTTAATTCTTCACGCGCCGGGACAACAAGACCCTGCTTATCAACAGCAAATATGCGGACGGGCTTTGTTACATTCTTTAATTCGAAGTAACCCATTTCGCGGGTTCTTAGATTTTCCTGGTTCTTTATTTCATCAAAAACTTTTTCTGAAATGAAAATAGAGCCTGAAACAGCAAGTGATTCGATCCTTGATGCCAAATTAACGCCATCGCCGTATATAGTTTCATCTTCTATTGAAATATCCCCGGTGTGTATGCCAATGCGCAGATCTACTTTGGGTTCCTGAAGTAATATTTGCTGTATTTCCACAGCACAATTAACCCCATCAACCGCGCTTTCAAAAATGCTTAATGCACCATCACCATAGTACTGAAGTATTTTTCCATTGTAAGCAGAAACAGAAGTCTCCAAAACTTCCTTAAGCCTCCGGCGCTTATCTTTTGCAGACTGCTCATTCTTCTGCATTAGCGCAGTATAGCCGGCCATATCGGAAAACATTATTGCTGCTAGTTTACGCATCGATGAAATTAATGAATTTAAATTTACTGCTATCCTCCAACGGAGTGGTTAGGAAAAGAGTGGAATTTGCTGCAGCCTGAAATACAATAACCAACTGCAATATTATCATTAATTTTACAATAAACAACAATATTCAAATAAAAAGAGCTCCCCACCATCCGGGAAGCTCTTTAATGAATGAAGCACAAAATTAATTTTATGAAATAGATTAACTATCCCTAAATGTTAACGGGATCAAAATTCAAATACCAGGCCGTTGCTTAAATAATATGTGGTTTTCGGAACACCCGGGAACGGACGGGTATCATACCTGTAATTAAATCCGGTCTTGAATTTCAGATTATCAAATATTTTGAAGATAAGGTCTGATTGTGAAAGCAGCCTGTAATCTTTCAGGTCCTTCATGTTTGGCTGATAATATATTGTATTGCTGAATTCAACCCTCGGGAAATCAAATGTAAAAGTTAAATAGCTGCTTGTGCGGTGATTTCTTTCAATAATAGTTTTATCAACTGATTCCTGGTATTCATACATATATAAAGCAGCCGCATATGCGCGGAACTTATCAGAATCATAGATCTTAAATCTGGGTCCGGTACCTGCGAGCACTCTTTGCCCTACTTCAAGCGCTTTGTTGTACTGGTATTGGGCAAATACTTCCCAGCGCAAAAGGCTTTTAGTGATCTTTCTGTTATATCTGATATGCGCAAACCCTGAGTTCACAAATTCTGTACCCGCGCCCTTTATGAGTCTAAGCTCATTGAGAAAAAGCCACAGGTCATTTTCTGTTTTATACTGAAAGTGAATTTTCGCGCCAAGATCAAAGATCTCATCAACTGTTTTAGAAAGCTGAAAATTCGCCTCTGCTTCGCCTGTCCACCCCGTTGTATCGGTCTTCATCCTTTTAGACTCAATATTTACAACCTGTGAGTATATATTTACAGATAAAAATAATATGAATAAAAAAACCGCTGAACGCATACTGCCTCCTGTATGATTCGAATAAATTATCCGCAAATTAATCTTAATCACTAAAATAGGCAATAGCAATTACTGATTGAAAGCTGGAAATAAAAAACGGATTGTTTTGAAATGAATATAAAGGTTTTGGGGCCCTTAATCAGAAAGTGAAATAAACATGAAACTTGTCACGGCTCATTATGAGATAAAATAAGTGAACCGTATTTGCCAAAACTTTTAATCCAAAATCTTTGTAATTTTGTATAATTTTTAGATGAAATGGAAACAGAATACAGTAACTTTACGGAATTTTTCATTGAAGCATTCAAACGCTATGATGATAAAGGCGCAATTTTCTGGAAGGATGAATCAGCCGGGAATAAATCGGAAGCGTACAGGGATATCAACGGTAATAAGCTGAAAGAGTTTATATACCTGCTTGCCAGATCAATAGAACAATTTAACATTAAGTCCGGAGAAACTGCGGCGATTATTTCCGAAACGAGGTTTGAATGGGTGATATCAGACGCAGCATGCATAGCCAAGCAAATTGTTACCGTACCGGTTTACCCTACAATGACATCAGAACAGATAAAATATATTTTAAGCCATTCAAAAAGCAGGCTTTGTTTTGTTTCTACAAAATTAATGGCAGATAAGGTTAGCGCCGTTTATAGTGAATTGCCGGAGCTTGAAAAAATAATAACATTTAACAAAACTGACCACTCATCTGAGAATATCATTAGCTTTGAAGAACTGATATACGGCGAAATACTGCAGGAAAAATTTGCTTACAGTGAATCGCTGGCAAATGCTTACTTTGCTGATTGCGCTAAGATACAAAAACCCGATGACCTGTTAACAATAATTTATACTTCGGGAACAACGGGAACACCAAAGGGAGTGTGTTTATCCCACAGGAATGTTCTTGAAAATGTAAAGCAATGTACTGATTCATTCCCTGTTACAAGCACCGACAGGTTCTTATCTTTCCTGCCGTTGGCGCATACATATGAAAGAACTGCAGGTTATTACCTGCCGCTCTCAAAAGGGGCAACAATACATTATGCTAAAAATATTGATACTTTAGCGGCGCAAATGGCAGAGGTAAAGCCCACTATTGTGCTTGCTGTCCCCATACTTTTCAACAGGATACAATCACGTTTAATGAAGAATATCGAGCAGATGACGCTGGGGAAAAGAACAATTACCAAAAATGCATTGAAGGTTGGAAAGAAATTCAGGGAGAATAAAAATAATTTCCTGTGGAAGCTGGCTGACAAAAAAGTGTTTTCTGAGATAAGAAAGCGCACGGGAGGTGAAATAAGATTTTTTATCTCAGGAGGCTCTGCGTTAAACAAAGAAATTGCGGAGTTTTTTGATTCAATAGGTTTATTGATACTACAGGGGTACGGAATGACGGAGGCATCACCGGTTATTTCGGTAAACAGGCTTACAAGCAATAAGTTTGGGACAGTGGGTCCGCCGCTTGTGAACGTTGAAGTAAAAATTGCAGGTGACGGCGAAATTCTGGTAAAGGGTGATAATGTTATGCTTGGTTACTACAGGAATGAAAAAGAAACAAAGGAAATGATAATTGATGGCTGGCTTCATACCGGTGATATAGGGGTAATTGAAAAGGATGGCAGCCTTAAAATTACTGACAGAAAGAAAACTCTGATAAAGACCGCAGGCGGTAAATATATTTCACTGACACATATAGAAGAAAATCTTGAGCGCTCCGATTATATCGAGCAGGTAATATCATTTGCCTCAGATGAAAAAAGTTTTGTAAGCGCGCTTATTTATCCTAATATTGATAAGCTTGAAGAATTCGCCGGTAAAGTTAACATAAAATACAGCAGCATTTCTGAATTGACCGAAAACGATGTAGTAAATAATTTTTATGAATCAGAAATTGATGTACTTCAAAAACACATTGCAAAATATGAACGTGTTCGTAAGTTTGCGCTGCTTGATAAGCCATTTACAATTGAAAGCGGCGAGCTTACTCCAACACTAAAACTAAAACGTAGGGTTATTGAAGAAAAACATAAAGAACTGGTCGAAAGCTTCTACAAATAGACCTATTTTCACTTAATTAAACTTATTTGCTTTTGGAAACAAAAAGTAAAGTGTTCAGGGTATATAACATCATATTTTTGGACTCTTTTACAGTTTTTTAAATTCATACTTCAAACATCGTTTAAAACTTTTCTTCACCTAAAATTTACAAAAAGTCAAAATAAGTTTCCTGCACCAAGCACCTATAAAAACAAATGTTTAATTTCGTCCGGTGCTCTTTTTAAACCTTTACACCAAATCAGAAGAAAGATATCAAAAAAAAGCTTCTTTGTAAAGAATAGACCTTTGAAGTTAATTTTGCCTGATGTTATTCAGTAACTAAATAGCAAAATTATGCAAAAGTTAATACTCATTTTTCTGCTTTTCTTTACGATAATTCTGAATGCCCAGCCTGTGACTGTGACATTTCAGCAGGGTGTAAACGGATACACCGGCACGAGGTCAGTTAACATTTCTGATCTGAATTTAGTAGCCGGGAATAACGGCACAACGTTTGCTGACGGTAATAATGACTGGTGTATCGGTAAACTGCACGCGCGTCCGGGTTTTGGCTATGATATATCACCACTTTTAAGATTTGAAAACCTGAATATTCCCGTAAATGCAATTATAATATCCGCAACATTGACCCTAACCCATGTTATGTGGGAAGTACCCAGCTCCAGAGTAAAGGGAAGATATATGAATGTTGACTGGACAGGAATTGTCATCGATTCAAACGGCGGAGTGGGCAATGCGCCTGTTGGCTGGGAGCGAAGAATGCCCGGCACACCATGGAGCTCACCCGGCGGAACCGGCGAAGGAACAGATCTTATTGCCGGAAAATATTTTTACTCTCCCCCTGATAGCAGTATAATGCCATCGAATGGTGAAGTTACTTATAATATTCCTTTGGATCTCGCTGTAGTGCAGAACTGGATAAGCAATCCGGTAAGCAATCACGGTGTTAAGCTGCAGGTAGATGCTTCAAGTGTGCATATATATTACAGGCCGCCGCAGAGACCTGATGTACCAAAAAGGCCAAAGCTTTCTATCACTTATACAATTCCAACCGGAATAAATAATACCAACGGAATTCCTTCATCATATTTCCTTGAGCAGAATTATCCAAATCCGTTTAATCCTGTAACATCTATAAACTTCGGGCTTCCTGAAGGTGATGACGTAAAACTTTCAATTTACAATGCACTGGGGATGGAAGTTGAAATATTATGTAATGGATATAAATCTGCCGGAAACCATTATGTAATATTTAATGCTGAGAATTATTCATCAGGGATATACTTTTACAAATTAATTTCAGGCGAATTTTCGGGAACAAAGAAAATGTCAATTATAAAATAAAATGAAAACAATAAAAGTAATTATCTTAGTATTTATAATAACAGGAGCATCTTTTTCGCAATGGGTACAGCAAATGTCAGGAACATTACAGAATTTGGATGATGTAATGGTATTCCCCTCATCTCAAATTGGGATTATAGTTGGATATACATCTCTGGTATTGAAAACCACAAATAATGGTACTAACTGGGTATCTGTAACAAATCCGGGAAATCAGTATTTATATGATGTTTGCTTCGCCGGCGGTACAACAGCATATAGTTCAGGTTACACCAAGATCATTAAAACAACAAACAGCGGAGCTAACTGGATATCAACAGGGGCGGTTCCCCCAAAAGTTTATACCGGAATATATTTTTTAAATGAAAACACCGGATGGGTTTGCGGAAATTGTGATACTATCCTTAAAACAACAAACGGCGGAACCAACTGGACTATTTACAGTAACAACCTGTTTAATAATGAAAATAATACAGATATACAATTTGTTAACAGTTTAGTAGGTTTTGTAACAGGATTCAAGAATGACGGTTATATCTTGAGATCAATAAACGGTGGTGTAAACTGGGCAACTATTTATACTGCGCCGGGAACATCACTGCTTTGCATAAATATGCTGGATGCATCAACAGG
>JBDTNV010000154.1:0-7647 GCA_039933555.1 Ignavibacteria bacterium | reverse complement strand
TTATTTAACCAGAGTCATTTTCTTAACTTCAGAGAAGCTGCCTGCAGTTAATTTGTAGAAATAAATGCCGCTTGAAAGGTTCTGTGCATTGAACATTACATTGTATGAACCGGGGTTTTGTGTACTGTTTACTAAAGTTGCAACTTCCCTGCCTGTGATATCATAAACCTTTAATTCAACATTCTGCGCATCGGCCAGTGTGTACTGGATCATTGTGCTTGGGTTGAACGGGTTCGGGAAGTTCTGTGTTAAGCTGTATGAATATGGTGAATTATTTTCTGTGCTGTTATCTTCTTCAAATGTTCCTGCAAACCTGTTTCCTGCATTTGTCATAATAGGAAGCTCAACATATGAATTTGTGCTTAAATAAACTGTATGATCGCCGTTTTTCATAACAGGCAATACAAACGGGTTGGTTCCGAAGAACGGTACATCTGTAGGCGCTTTATCAAGATTTGTAATGATAACAAGTATCTTGCTTCCTGCGGTGAATACATGTGAATGAGCAAGGCCGCGGAAAGTCACCTGTTTTCTTGTATTCTTAGTATAATTCCTGTCTGTAAAGTTAGCGCGGTTTATGAATCTTCTTTCGCCGCTTGGCAGTACTTCATAGATCTGGTAGTTGAATTGAGCGAATGTTGATGCAGCTGATTTGTAATCAAGTTTTATTATCGGTGTGCCGGTCCACTCAAGATTAGTTGTGAGAGCTGATGAAAGGAACTTCACTGAATCTTTCTTGAACTTGTTATCAAAGTTAGTACCTGTGAATTCTTCATTGATAGCCTGCTGAAGCGTATAATTGTTGGTAATTTTATTTTTCAATACTACAGAATTGCTGCCTGTCTGCGGTGTAGTTTTTAAGACACCGTTGTTGTTAAGATAAAGCTTCATCGGAACAGTTGTTGTCCTTAACAATGTGGTTGAGCTATCATGCGAAAATGTAAAATACTGATTGTTTACAACCGGGAATTTTGTTGAGGCATACTGGTACTTAGCTTGTGTAAAAATATTTGTCGGCATATTCCATAATGTCTCAAAGAAAAAGTTATTGAACCAATCCATATGCCATACATCTTCTGTCAAAGATATATCGCTGCCGTGACCACGAACTGCGCCGAGGTATGATGACATCGGAGCGTTTGTAATTTTATCAATGTTTAAGATCCAGCCGTCAGCGTTAAAGAATTTATCCTGCCATGCTGCTTCAACAAGTAACGGGGTTGTAATGTTTGGTAGTCCTGTTACAAAATCTCTGCCAATTGGTAAATAATGAGCTAAGCTATCCCAATATGGCTTTGTATCTGAAGTTATCCATGTTCTCATTCTTGTAACCTGCGCATTGTATCTTGCTGTATCAGGTGTATAATCTATTGTCCATAATAATGTCATTTTTGTGCATCCGTTCTCGATCCAGCTTGAAGCGAAGTTTGGTGGTGCAACTGAATTGATAATACCTGCAACTATCATGCCTCTTGAAGCAGCTATCATCGGAACTGCGCCGCCCTGTGAACCGCCCATGATAAGTATCTTGGATGGGTTTGAGCCGTTAACGGAATCTCTTTTTACCCAGTTAACTATTTCTATAAGATCATCTGCTTCTAATGTGCTGATAAGGTTTGACTGTCCGCCTGATATACCCTGGCCGCGAACACTGAATGTCATAGTGTAATAGCCGTATTCAGCCTGCGCGCGGCAGAAATCTGCCAATGTTTCTTTGTTATCGCCGTAACCGTGGTGCATAATGACTGTAAGCCATCCGCCTGCAGGTGGTGTACCTTCAGGGATGTACTTTAAGCAGTCAATAACAACGCCATCACGCAATGTAATGGTGAAATTTGTACGGTTAACTACTAAACTTGCGTCACCTGTTTGATCAGGAAGTAAATATGAAGGGGTCCAGGTATTAAGATTTTTAGGCTTAAATGTAGTTACTCTACTGTTACTTTGAGTGTAAGTAACTTCGCTGTAAGACATAAAAAAAAGAAGCAATAAAAGGCAAATTAGAGCCTGCTTCAGTGTTTTGGGGGATTTGGTAGCGTTCATCTTTATAGATGTCCTTTCAGAATAGATTATTTATTAAAAAAATTATCTTTTCTGCTATCGCATTCCCTACGAATTAGTATGTTACAAATATAGCCCTTGGGGCGACCCTAATACAATCGTAACCCTAAGTAATTGCGAAATTACACGTTAAACCTAATTATTCATACTTTCACTGTATAACGTTAGCCCGAGATTTTCTAACGTATGGGGGTGACTATTTAGAGAAAAGTGGCGATTTTAGCGTTTTTTTAGAGGAGTGTTGCAGATTTGCAATTTTTGGCAATTTTTGAGTTAAGAGGATTAAAATGTTCTTTTCCTGGAGTGCATTGACTGCGTCAATGCATGCATCAACGCAGTTGATGCACTCCAAAAGGTGGCTAAAATGCAACTTACTTTATCAACACCATTTTACGGGTTACGGTGTATTCATCTGTAGAGAGCTCGTATAAATAAATTCCGCTTGCAAAGTTTTGCGCATCGAATGTTACTTCGTAGGTCCCTGAGATTTGTTTCTCATTTACTAATGTTGCTACTTCCCTGCCTGAAATATCAAAGACACTTAGCTTTACATTACCGCTATTCTTAATTTGATATTTAATATTTGTAGTTGGGTTAAATGGATTTGGGTAGTTTTGTGAAAGATTGTATGATTTAGGTATTTCATTATTAATGGTAGTAATGCCTACAGGCTGTGAATATTTTATCGTTAAAAGGTCAAGGTAATTAGGCCCTGGTGCTGCTGCGCCCCCACCTACATATAGATTAAATTGGTTATCTACTATAATCTTATTCCCTCCATCTCCCCCCGTACCGGGTGAATTCCAATTTGCTATCCACTGTAAATTTCCATCAGGGGAATATTTTATTGTTGCAACATCAAAATCTTGATTTATATTTGTGCTCTCACCCGTAACATATACATTAAGTTGTTTATCTAAAGCTATACCCATAGCATTATCCTGATAATTTCCCTGTCCATTGTATCTACGTGTCCAGATTGTATCTCCGTTTGCGTTATATTTTATAGTTAAGTAATCACGACTTACACCTGTTTTGAATTCGTATCCCGTCACAAATATGTTCACTCCCGCAGTATCACAAATTATCCCATTGCCTTGATCACTAGCGTTTGTTATACCATTATAAAATTTTGCCCACTGAACAATGCCGCTTGAATTAAGTTTTACAGTTAATATATCCCTTCCATTGATATCTGTATAACCCGTTGAATAAGAATTACCGGAATTATCTATTACGAATCCGGTCATCCAGTCAGCAACATTAGATGGGCCGTTATATGGAGTCGCCCAAATTAAAGTACCATTTGAGGTATATTTTCTCACTAAAAAATCTGCCGAGAATGGATTATTAAAAATGTGTTTTGTGCTTCCAATATATAAGTTATTAAATCTGTCAAGTAAAAGCTTTCCTCCCAACGTTAGATATTGAGATTGAAAATCCCTAGCTCTCCATTGCATAATCCCCATTGAATCATATTTAAAAACTATAGCGGAATCTCCACTGCGGCCGCTAACATATACAGAATTATTCAGATCAACAACAACACTCGAAAAATCATCATCCAGACTGGTAACTAATTTTCTGGTCCACAAGGTATCACCACTTTGATTGTACTTAATTAAGACACCGTCATATGGCCCAAAATTAAATCCTGAATATCCAACTACGTAACAATTGCCCGTTGAATCAACCGCCATACCGTTGGATAAGTCGTTTGAAATCCCGGAACGATTATATTCAACACTCCATTGCAAAACGCCATTTCCATTATATTTTAACGTTATCATATTATTACCTTGAGATTGGGTGCCATTCCATCCAGTAACATAGATATTCCCAAAACGATCTGTTACCATGTCAATAAAATGATCAAACATACCGTCAATAGAATTATATGTCCTTACCCATTCCTCAGTTGGTTGTTGGGCTTCTGCAATTTGCAATGAAGAATGAACAATGAATAATATAAAAAATACCTTTTTCATCTATACTCTTCTTGAATTTTTGGTTAATCACCGGCGCAAAGGCAGCTATAGGTTATCGTAAAGCCATATTATATGTTAACATCCACAAAAAAATTAAAAATGATTAAATTTACAAGTGGTAAATATGGGTTGAAAAGGGTGGTCAATTTCTTTTCCTGGAGTGCATTGACTGCGTCAATGCATGCATCAACAACATAAAGTCTGGCAGGTGACGCACTCCGAAGAAAGGCCTAAAAGCAAAAACCCCTCCGCCAGCTGGCGGAGGGGTCCTGATGAATCTAGTGTAATTATCGATTAATATACAGAAACATTCAATTTTCTTACTTCTTTATGCTTGCCTACGGTTAATTTGTAGTAATATGTACCTGTTGAAAGGTTAGCTTTGCTTAGATCTGTGCTTAATTCGCCTGCATTTACGTTTGCATCAACCAATACTGTGATTTCTTTGCCTTTTAGGTCAAATATGGAGAATTTTACATAATCATTTTCCTGGATCGAAAAGCTGAATATTGCATTGCTTTCTACTGTTAATACTTCGCTGTAGGTAAGCTCTTGTTTGGTCAATTCTGTGTTCTTTAGGTCACCGGCAAGGATACTTGATGCTGAGCATAAAAAAAGAAGCATAAACATCGCTGTTAGCTTCATTGCTGCACGGTTTTGGATTTTAATAGCTTTCATGATCTTTGAGGCCTTTCTGAGTAGATTTATTTTTAATTTTAAAATCTGCTCTGCTATCTGTTTTCCCTACCGATTAGTGATACAAATATAGCTTTTTACGGTACCCGAATACAATCGTAAACCTAAGTAAATACGGAATTACCCCCAGAACCTAACTTTTCATTAATTCACTGTAGAGCCCAATACCCAATTCTCCTAGCCTCTACCTGCTACCTAAAAACTTTGAATATTATCAAATATTGCATTTTTAGGATGTTTTAGTGATAATTATTCAGACTTTGCTTTGAGAAAAACTCAGCTCGAGAATGTGATGCCATGTATTTTGTCTCTTACCCCAGGCTCACCCATGAAGCGAAGAATATACCGTGTTTCTCATAAAAGGGGGTTGGGAGGCTTTTTTGGTGAACTTCCTTGGCTACCACAGAGTAAAGTAAAGAAAAACCCCGGTCATTTTATAATAATGACCGGGGCTGGTGTTTTACCCTAATTTGTTATTGGCTTAGCGGTGAATCTCAATTTTGCGTATTTCTTTGAACCTTCCGACAACCAGTCTATAGTAATAAGTGCCTTTTACGAGGTTTGAATTGTTTAGATCTGTTGAAAATTCGCCTGCTTTCTTGTTTTCATCAATTAATACCAGGATTTCCCTGCCCTTTAGGTCAAATATGCTGAACCTCACATATTCGCTCTTGGGTATTGTAAAGCTGAATAATGTATTAATAGATACCGAAAGCTGGTTAGCTTCGTTAATTTCGGCCTCAGTAAGCTCATTAGCCGCTGGTGCAGTGAGCGCGCCGGTGAATGCAGTAAACAAAAAAAGAAGCATAAATAACGTAGTTATTACCTGCTTCAATGCTCTGCGGTTGTGGAATTTAATAGCTGTCATTTTGGATATACCTTCCCTACTAGAAAAAACTATTTATAGATAATCTCTTCTGCTATTCTTTCCCTACCGAATTAGTATACAAATATAGCCTTTCGGCGGGGCCGAATACAATCAGAAACCTAAGTAAATGTGTAATTACTCCCAATACCTATATAGTCCACCTTTCCCTGTAGAACTGAAATACTATTTCTTATACCGTGAATACGGGAAGAATGATTGATGATTATGTTGATCAGGTGAGTAATTGTAGCTTTTTAGTGAACTTATAGAAATTGAATACAGTACTTGAATATTGTTAAATAGGTAAAAAGTGTGCTGTAGCCGGAAGTTCATTGATTCCTACAATAAAGGGATAATGCATTGACGCAGTCAATGCAATCCGAAGAAAGGCCTAAAAGCAAAGAACCCTCCGCCAGCTGGCGGAGGGTTCTTCAAAAACTTTGTGGTTTTTATCGGTTAGTATACAGAAACATTCAATTTTCTTACTTCTTTGTGCTTACCAACGGTTAATTTGTAGTAATATGTACCTGTTGAAAGGTTAGCTTTGCTTAGATCTGTGCTTAATTCGCCTGCATTTACGTTTGCATCAACCAATACTGTGATTTCTTTGCCTTTTAGGTCAAATATGGAGAATTTTACATAATCATTTTCCTGGATCGAAAAGCTGAATATTGCATTGCTTTCTACTGTTAATACTTCGCTGTAGGTAAGCTCTTGTTTGGTCAATTCTGTGTTCTTTAGGTCACCGGCAAGGATACTTGATGCTGAGCATAAAAAAAGAAGCATAAACATCGCTGTTAGCTTCATTGCTGCACGGTTTTGGATTTTAATAGCTTTCATGATCTTTGAGGCCTTTCTGAGTAGATTTATTTTTAATTTTAAAATCTGCTCTGCTATCTGTTTTCCCTACCGATTAGTGATACAAATATAGCTTTTTACGGTACCCGAATACAATCGTAAACCTAAGTAAATACGGAATTACCCCCAGAACCTAACTTTTCATTAATTCACTGTAGAGCCCAATACCCAATTCTCCTAGCCTCTACCTGCTACCTAAAAACTTTGAATATTATCAAATATTGCATTTTTAGGATGTTTTAGTGATAATTATTCAGACTTTGCTTTGAGAAAAACTCAGCTCGAGAATGTGATGCCATGTATTTTGTCTCTTACCCCAGGCTCACCCATGAAGCGAAGAATATACCGTGTTTCTCATAAAAGGGGGTTGGAAGTGGTTTTTGCAAGAAAAACCCCGGTTCATTGAATGACCCGGGGTAAGTTGGTGCTGCTTTTAGAAAGTGCTCTCTACCTGATCCCCCGAGCAGATAAGAGCAGTTTCTTTGAAACTTGTGTCCCTTGCCTTACTGAGCTTCAGCGAAGGAAGGTTATTTGCTTAAGTAGATCCTGATTCCTTCAGCAGCAAACGGCAATAATGCGAACATTGTGAATCCTAATACTATTAAAGTTGCCATTTTGTAATTTCTCCTTATTTTTATTTTTTTATATGATTTTTTTATTGTTTACCAGATGAAACTCTTCTTTTTACCCTGAAGGAAAGGGGCTGTTTTCTTTTTTCTAAAATTAGCCCCTTATTCCTTTTTTGGTTTTTGGCTGAAAATCTTTTTAACTTTAGTTACTTTAATACTGAACCGGGGCCAGCTGTAAATTTAGACTTATTCGTTTCCCCTGAAAAATACATTTTGATCACTATGGAAAATAGAAAAAGAAGCTTTAAGCGCTTTGCGTTTAATTGCTTCTCTCGTATTTGGAATTTAATAGCGTTCATTTTCTGAGGAGTTTTTTAATTAGTTGATTTAAAAATCTTCTCTGCTATTTTATATTCCCTACAAAACTAGTACTACAAATATAGCCCGCAGGCGAGCCCTAAAACAATCGTTATAGCGCAGTATATATCAAATTACACTTCAAACCTAAACATTAATGCAATCACTGTAGAATGCTAACCCGATTTTTTATACCGTGAAGGGATTACCTGTTGCTTTACTCATCGGATGACTGCACCAGCAGTCAAGC
>JBDTNV010000153.1:0-7702 GCA_039933555.1 Ignavibacteria bacterium | reverse complement strand
CAATTATCGCTATAATTACGAAACCAAAAACGAATACCATTATCAAAACCAGGTATGCGATATGAAACCACAGTGCCTGCAGCGCGTGAAATGTTACGAATTTGGATTTATCTTTGTTAGTAGCCCAGAAGATAATTGGTAAAATGATACCCCCTAAAAATAGGGAAAGATGAGAAAAAAGCGCCAGCATTTTCTCATCTCCCTGTATTGTACTTTGATCAGGGGGCGTTCCGAATGAATTTGTCATATATGTTAATTTATTTTATTCAAACCTAAGCCCTCAAAGCCGAAATGTATTATTTACCCGGTTTATCTATCAGACCGCGTAATTTTCAAGGTATTCAACTACCTTCATAATAAACTTACCGCCCAATGCTCCGTCAATAAGCCTGTGATCGAATGAGAGCGTTAAATACATCATCGGCTTTATAACAATTGCGTCGCCTTCTGATGTTTCAACAACAACAGCGCGTTTTTTAATTGCGCCGGTGCCTAATATTGCCAATTGAGGCTGATTGATAATTGGTGTTCCTATAATATTACCAAACACGCCGTAGTTTGTGATTGTGAATGTACCATCCTGGATCTCATCAAGAGTTAATTTCTTAACCCTTGCTCGTTTTGCCAGGTCAGTCATTTCTCTTGCAATGCCTGTTAAGTTCTTTGAATCAGCATTTTTGATCACGGGAACTATAAGTCCGCCGTTATCCATTGCAACAGCTATCCCTAAGTTAATGAAACTCTTAACCAGGATATTTGTTCCGTCAATTGATGCATTTACAAGCGGGAAATCTTTTAAAGCTTTTACAACAGCTTCGCAGATAAACGGCATGTAAGATAGCTTAAATCCTTCGCGTTTTAAGAAATCTTCGCCTAATATTTTCCTGGCTCTATCTACAGCGCTCATATCACACTCAGCAATTGCTGCAACATGCGGCGAGGTCTGTATGCTCATTACCATATGCTCACCCATCTTTGTCTGTAGTGTATCCATCGGTACAACTGAAACTCCGGGCATGTTATAAAGATTTGTCAGGTCAACCGAGCGGTGAATCTCAGGAGCTTTATATTCCTGCTGTTTCTTTTCTACAGTTACAGCTTTTGCTGCCGGTGCTGATGAGCTTTGCTGCGTAACCTGTGCAGCAGGCTTGGTTACTTTACCTGATTTTCTGTCATCAACATATGCCAGTATATCCTGTTTCCTTACTCTTCCGCCGTTACCGGTTCCTTTTATTCCGGAAAGCTCATCCATTGTAACGCCTTCTTTAGAAGCGATATTTAAAACAAGTGGTGAGTAAAATCCTGCCGATGTTCCGTTCTTATTTTCAGTTTTGGTTTCTGCCGCGGGCACCTGTTCAACTTCTTTTTTTGGCTCGGGAGCTTTTTCAACCGGTTTTGTTTCTTCTTTAACTTCTTCTTTTGCCGTTACGCCTTTTTTTACCTTTGCATTTGTCTCATCAGTATCGATTCTCGCTACAACTTCGCCAACATTAGCAGTATCACCTTCATTATACAGTAATTCTACAACTATTCCGCCGTCTGAGCATGGTACTTCTGTATCAACTTTATCTGTCGAAATTTCGAATAATGTCTCGTCTCTATCTATTTTATCGCCGGGCTGCTTATACCATTTTAGTATTCTGCCATCCATTATAGATTCACCCATCTTGGGCATAATTACATCAACTACTGCCATTATAAATCTCCGTGATTTTTTAAAATTTTAAAGAATTTAACAAAAATAGCTAAAATTAAAAGAAGTTGCAATTCAATGATTTATGTCGCTTTTTTCCTTTGTCGCTCCCCCGTATGCGGAAATCAATACTAGAATTTATAATTGAATTATATCAGGATTCTGATTCTTAAATTATAACTTTATCAATAATTTCAGAAACTTTATTACTAATATGACTATTTACCTTAATAAATCTATCCAAACCAAAAAGCAGAACTAAATTGAAGAAACCGCGTACATTCTTAGCCTTAATTTTCCTCTTATCAATAAAACTCAGTTCTTTTGCGCAGGATAACACCGATTACGGAAAAATGTATACTTCATGGGCATTGTTTCAGCTTGTACCCTCTCCGGTCATATTTCAGGATTCCGATAACCGTAATTCTAAAGTTCAATTCGGGCTGAGATGGCAGTTAATTCCATTAAATATTTCGTTCCGTTCAAATAAATACACCACCGCATTCCAATTCTTTAAGATAAATCCTGTAAGAAGGTTCACCGGTTCAATGGATATTTTTGTTCAGCCTGAATGGTCATTAACCGGTTTTAAATACTCAGGACTCTCACGCTTTGGCATCAGCGCAGGCAGCCGGCTTATCTTTCCGATAAAAGGTGATGGCGAAAAGATATCCTTTTCACTTGGCGGCAAGTATACTCACCGAAAAGATGCGCTCACCGGAAAGAACGGTTACTGGTCAGCCGAGGGCGGGATATATTTCCTTTTTGGTTTTGTTGGGCTGCAGTTCAGCTATAATTTTGATGACAGAAGCAAATACAACATAGGATTTTATTTAAAATATTTTTGATACTTATGAAAACAAGAACAGGTATAATTGTATTTATAATTGCGATGGTAACTATTAATGGATGCTGGCCGGTAAGGGTTGGAATTAAAAGTATTGGTGAGTCGATTTTTGAAGAACCTGAGAAAGTTACCAATAAGATCAGGGACCCGATAAAGGATAATGTTAGGCTCTCAGCGCTATGGGTTGGGCATTCAACTGTTCTGCTGCAGATCGAAGACAAAGTAATATTAATTGACCCTGTTTTTGAAGATGTCATCTCTGGAGTTGTGCTAAGAAAAGTAGAAGCGGGACTCGACATGAAAGATATCCCGAGATTGGATTTGGTATTAGTTTCACACGCACACATGGATCATATGAGCCTTGGCAGTCTGAAGGATATTGATAAACGCTTCCCGAAAGCCAGCTTAATAATTCCAATGGGAGCAGAAGAGTATCTCCCTTCCTATGATATGGATATGATAAGGCTCAAGACAGCAAACTCCGAAGCGCTTGGGTATATTGGTGAAACAAAAGAAATTGGCGGCGTAAAGGTCACAGCCGTTTTTGCATTACACCAGGGCGGCAGGTATGGTTTGGATAGCTATACATGGAACGTACCGGGATGCACGGGATATATAATCGAGTATAACGGTATCACAGTGTTTTATGCAGGCGATACAACTTACGATGACAATGCTTACAAGGTGATTGGGAATAAATACAAAATAGACTTAGCTTTAATACCCGTCGGACCCTGCCGTGAATGTGAAACTGACGGCAGCTTTTACCACCTCGCATCTCTAGGAGCCCTGAAGGTATTTGACCAGCTAAAGGCAGAATATATGATCCCTGTCCATTACGGCGCGCTTGAATATTTTGATGATTCTAATATTCCCGTCTATGTACTGAAAGATTTGGCTGAAAGATATGGCAGCAATTCCGCAACCGGCATGGCAATATCAAAACCGTATTCTGAAGGAATTAAGATTTTAAAAGAGGGGGAACAGTACATTTTTAAGTATAAAGAATGATGATTTATTATTACTATTCGTGCCACGAATCCAATTTCGACAAATTTGATAAATACACAAATTGATTATAGAATATTGGAGCGTTATAGAAACTAATTTCGTGGAACGAATATTTTCTTATTACTCGTGCCACGATACCAGATCCAGCAAAATTAAAACAAAATTAACAATATCGCTTTAAACATGATTAACGAATTTTTTATTCGGTGCACGAGAAATAGTGCCCATCACCTTAAAACGTGAATAAATTTTGCAAAATAAACCTTAAATTACAATTGCAGTTTTAAGGAAAACATCTACAATATCAGGGGGATAAAGTATGTTACCAAGATTACCTTTCTTATTTACGCTAATCCTGTTCCTATTACAAACCATTTCAATTCATTCACAGCCGTCAAGCTGGGTTTCCAAAGGTATTGGCGGCGGAGGTGCGTTGTTTTCACCCTCATTTAATCCAAACAGTGCAAATGATATTTTTGTTGGATGCGATATGAGCGAGCTCTTCAGATCTTCCAACCTTGGTATATCATGGCAGCCGGTAAATTTTTCACAGATACAGGGCGGGAGTAATTCAATGGTACAGTTTAATACAGTGACTCCCCTCTTAATGTATTGCATCAATCACAAAAATGATGTTTCAACTCCTTCAAGATCAATTGATGGCGGTGCAACCTGGAGTAATTTAGCTTCTGACCCCACAGGAGGCGAAGCCTATTCCCTTTACTCAGATATTAACAATCCAAATAACATTTTGTTGAGCGACTATACCCGTTTATTTTTATCAAATAACAGCGGTACAACATTTACACTCAAATATACTTCTGTATCCGGCGGCGGATGTCATGTAGCAGGTGTATTTTTTGAATCAACAAATATTTTCGTTGGTACAAATGATGGTCTTCTTGTTTCAAATAACTCGGGAAGTACTTTTGCATTAGTATCACTTGGCGGAATTCCCCCTGCAAATGGTTTGCTTTCCTTCACCGGTGCCAGGCAAGGCGGAGTTACGCGATTCTTTGCCGTCACAGCAGATAAAAACGATATTTATGCGGGTATTCCCGGAAGTGATTACTGGGATATTTCAAAAGGAGTTTATTCAATTGATTACGGCCAGGCAAACTGGACTTTGAAAATGACTGGTATTACTCAAGGAACTGACTTTCCTTTCTTCTCTTCGATGGCTGGGAATAATATCAATACTGTTTACGTTGCAGGAAGCAATAATTCAGGATTCCCTTCAGTCTTTAAAAGCACAAACGCAGGCGCAAACTGGGTGCAGACTTTCATAACTGCAAATAACCAGAATATTGTTACGGGTTGGTCGGGTACCGGTGGTGATAGAGGCTGGGGTTATGGTGAGTGCGCTATGGGATTTACGGTCTCCCCCTTGGATCCAAATAAAATTGCTATATCTGATTTTGGTTTTGTTCACATTAGCACAAACGGCGCTGCATCATGGCAGCAGGCATATGTCACCCAGGCTACTCAGAATCCAATGAATATAACAATCACCCTCGGCAAGAGTTACGAAGGAAATGGAATAGAAAACACTTCCTGCTGGTGGCTAACGTGGAGTGATGCGAATAATATGTTTGCTTCATATTCTGATATTCGGGCTATACGCTCAACAAATTCGGGTGTACTGTGGTCATTTAATTATTCAGGACACGCACAGAACACTATGTATCATACAGTAAAACATCCAAACGGAACATTGTATGGTGCATCTTCAACTGTACATGATATGTATCAAAGCACATATTTGCAGGATTCAAGAATTGATGTCGGTACAGGGCTTATATTACTTTCAACAAACAACGGTGCAGCATGGTCAACTATGCATAACTTCGCTCACCCGGTAATTTGGCTGGCACTTGACCCAACAAACGCAAACAGGATGTATGCAAGTGTTATTCACAGCACACTGGGCGGGATATTTATTTCAAATGATATTCAGAATGGCGCTGCTTCAACATGGACGAGAGTTTCATTGCCGCCACGGACCGAAGGGCACCCGTTCAATGTAAAAGTACTGAATGACGGAACGCTAATATGCACTCATTCAGGCCGCAGAACAGCAGCGGGAGTATTTACGGCAAGCTCCGGTGTATTTGTTAGTACAAATCAGGGCACAACGTGGACTGATAGAAGCCACACCGGCATGCAGTACTGGACGAAGGATGTTATCGTATATCCCCATGATGTATCGCAAAATACATGGTATGTTGGAGTTTTCAGCGGATGGGGCGGTCCCCCGAACGGCTTGGGTGGATTATACCGCACAACAAATAGGGGTGTTAACTGGACAAAGATTAACAATACTGATAGGGTTACTTCAATTACATTTGACCCGGTGAATCCTGATATTGCTTTTATGACAAGCGAGATAAATGGTTTATTTTATAGCAGTAATGTGTCTTCGGCTAATCCGGTGTTTAGCTCTGTGGCATCTTATAGTTTTAGACAACCTGAAAGGGTATTTTACAATCCATTCAACCCAACTGAAATATGGGTTACAAGCTTTGGCAACGGTCTCAGAATGGGAAGCTCGCTAATAGGAATACAGAATCAGAATAACGAAATACCCGGAGAATTCAGACTCTACCAAAACTATCCAAACCCGTTTAACCCTGAAACGGTAATAAGGCTTGAATTGCCGAAAAATGGAAATGTGAAATTAAGTGTTTTTGATATGCTCGGATGTGAGCTCAGCGTATTAAAAGATGAATTTATGACGTCGGGAAATTATAATATCAGCTTTAACGGTTCAGAGTTTCCTTCAGGAACATATTTTTGTAAGGCATCCTCAGGTGAGTTTAATTCTGTAATTAAGATAGTTCTTTTGAAATGATTATTTATATTCGTGCCACGAAATTAGATTCGACAAAATTTTTAATAAACCCAAAAATACAACCCTTAATATAATTACCGAAGTATGTATTCGGGGCACGAAATAACACATAAAAAAACCGCCTTAAATGGCGGTTTTAATTTTCTGTAGTCTCAGCCTTTTTAACTGGTTTCTCAGTCAGGCTGAGTATTTTACAACGCAAGTCGCAACATGCGACTTGCGACTACAAATATTTAAGAATTACTCTCTGTCTTTTGCGAAATCAACTGCGACTTTATTACCTTTAATGGTATTATTGTGCATTGATTCAACAACAGTATCGGCTACTTTCTTATCAACCTCTACGAATGAGAATTTATCATACATATCTATCTGTCCAATTGAGCTTCCTGAGATGCCTGACTCACCTGTAAAAGCGCCGAGTATATCTCCGGTACCGACATTTGATTTCTTGCCGACATTTACAAATAATCTTACCATATTCCCGCCGGATGAACGTTTAAAATCTCCGCCTCTTTTATCATTCTTAAAAGATTTCTCTTTGCTGAATCTATCTTTACCGAAAGATTTCTCTTTGCCATATGATTTCTCGCCGCTGTAGGATTTTTCACCACCATACGATTTTTCGCTGCCATAAGATTTTTCTTTTCCATAAGATCTTTCGCCGCTGCCGTATGATTTTTCATTTCCATATGACCTTTCGCGCCTGTCTCCCCTATCTCTATCCTTTGAACGTTTCCTATCGCCGCCTTTTCTGTCTCTTCTTCCGTCAGATGAGCTGTCATATTCCTTAATTGCCGGAAGATCGCTCTTTTCAACTTCAGTGCTCTTTATGAGCATCTTTATCAGACCGCCTGCAATTTCATATGATGTAAAATCTTCGGCAACTAGCTTATCGATATAAGTATCATATTTTTTAAGGTCAGCACCATCACCAATAGCTTTTTTTATTTCATCAATGAATGATGACGTACGCAATGTAGCAACATCTTCATTGCTTGGTGCGTCTTTCCTTACAATCTTAGTCTTAGTATATCTCTCAATATCTTTAATTTTGTGGAATTCCTTTCCTACAACAAATGTATGTGATTGTCCGTTTCTTCCAGCGCGGGCCGTTCTGCCGATTCTGTGCACATAATACTCTTCATCCTGCGGCATATCATAATTGAAAACAGCATCAATATCATCAACATCAATACCCCGGGCAGCTACATCTGTAGCTACAAGCAGGTCAAGCTTGCCTGCGCGGAATTTATCCATAACTCTATCACGCTGACTTTGCTTCAGGTCACCATGCAAT
>JBDTNV010000152.1:0-7784 GCA_039933555.1 Ignavibacteria bacterium | reverse complement strand
AATAAAATTGATTTTGTAACCGATATTTATCCCTTTTACGGTTCAGATGGCTCAGCTGCGCTTTCAGCCGGTTATGATGTTCGCGTAGGGCTTATTGGTCCGGGTGTATCAGCTTCACACGGCGTAGAGCGTACCCATATAAAAGCGCTTGAGGAAACGTATAAGCTTACAAAGATTTATGTGGAAAATTTTTAATATTTCCGATTAAGATTGATCTAAGGCAGGTTAAAGACCTGCCTTTTTTATATGGAATTGACATTACGTATAAATTATTTTATATTTATACGTAAGAAAGAAACATTTTCAAAGATGGTAAACCAATGCTAAATATTAACTAAAGGATAGTTAGGTATAATATTCGTGCTTTTATTTTAGGAATTGATTATACGTAAGAATTGTTTTATATTATACGTAATATATAAATATAAAAATGGAAGATACAAAACTAACATTAAGCATTAAAAAAAGAGTTGTAAGTAAAGCAAAAATATACGCCAAAAAACAGGGCAGAAGTTTATCTGACCTTATAGAAAATTACCTTATGGCAATTACTGCTAATGAAAAAATCGATGAAGAGGAATTTATGTCCGGGATTAGTCCAGAGATCAGAGAATTGGTCGGGATAGCTTCCAAAGTTCCTAAAGATGTTGACTATAAGAAAGAGGTTGAAGATTATCTTGTGAAAAAGTATTTATGATGAAAAACATATTTTTGGATTCTGACGTAATACTTGACTTGCTGCTGGAAAGAGGTCAGTTCTTCCGGGATATTGCTTTGGTATTTGAGAAAGCTAAGACCGGGGATATTATATTACATACATCTTCTATTTGTATTTTGAACATAAATTACTTGCTGAGAAAATCATATTCAAAAGATGCTGTTGAAGAAATTTTTAATAAGTTTTTCCAATACGTCAAAATTCTGACTGTTGATTCACAAATAATAATGGCTTCATTGAATTCAAACTTCAACGATTTAGAAGACGGGGTTCAATATTATTGTTCTCTTAATAATGGAATAAATGAAATTATTACAAGAAACATTAAGGATTATAAGCACAGTAAAATTCCTGTATTAACTCCTTTGGAATACCTTGAATCAAAACGTAATGATTTAGATTGACTTTGGATCTCTTTGGCAACGAAAATACTAAAAATGATACTGTTAAGGAAGCGGGCAAATTCCAGCCGCTGGCTGAGAGAATGCGTCCTAAAACGCTTGATGATTTTGCGGGGCAAAAGCATCTGATAGGTGAAGGCAAGCCTATCAGAAAGATGATAGAGAATAATAATGTATTTTCTATGATATTCTGGGGTCCCCCGGGTGTTGGTAAAACCACACTAGCCCTGATAATTGCTAACAGTGTAAATGCAGAATTCATTCAGCTCTCGGCAGTATCATCGGGAGTTAAAGATGTACGCCTTGCGATCGAAAAGGCTGAAATTAATCAGAAACACCTTTCAAGAAAGACAATTTTATTCATAGATGAAATTCACCGTTTTAATAAAGCGCAGCAGGATTCATTATTGCATTCAGTTGAAAGCGGAGTAATTACACTAATTGGCGCTACAACAGAAAATCCTTCATTTGAAGTAATTTCACCATTACTTTCAAGATGCAGGGTGTATATACTTGAGGACCTCTCAGAAGATGAACTTTTAATGCTAGCAGATAACGCGTTAACAAAAGATACCGAGCTTAAGAATTTGAAGATTGATATTCAGGATAAAAAGCTGCTGCTGCAATTTTCAGGCGGTGATGCGAGGCGTTTGCTCAACGGACTTGATCTTGCGGTACGCTCAACAAAACCGGATGATAACGGCGTAATAAATATTACAAATGATGTACTGAAAGAAGCTTACCAGAAAAATTACATCAGGTACGATAAAGATGCTGAGGAACATTACAACATTATTTCTGCATTTATAAAAAGCATTAGGGGCAGTGATCCTGATGCAGCGGTCTACTGGCTTGCAAGAATGTTAAAAGGCGGCGAAGAACCAAAATTCATAGCTCGCAGAATGGTAGTGCTTGCATCCGAGGATATCGGCAATGCTGATCCTTACGGTCTTACAATGGCAACATCGGCATTTACTGCGATCGATTATATCGGCATGCCGGAAGCGCAGCTTGTACTTGCGCAGGCAGCAACGTATCTTGCAAGCGCGCCAAAAAGTAATGCATCTTACAGGGCAATTATGAGCGCAAAAGCCGATGTTGATGTAACGGGTGAGCTTGGCGTTCCACTGCATTTGAGAAATGCCCCGACAAAGCTGATGAAGAGCCTTGATTACGGTAAGGAATATAAATATTCCCATGACTATGAAGGACACTTTACCGAGCAGCAGTATTTGCCGGAAGAATTAAAGGATAAGGTCTATTATAAGCCGACCGGCATTGGAGAAGAAGCAAAGATACTTGAGCGGCTCAAAAACTGGTGGAAAAATAAAAAGAGATAACGGGTAAAAATTAATGATAACACTTGAAACGAAAAAAAATAAGCCTGGATTTGCAATAGGAATTGACCTGGGCGGTACATTCATAAAGTCCGCTATTATTGATTCCAAAGGAAAAATAATAAAGCATTACAAGACTGAAACATTTTCAGAGATATCACCAAAAAAAGTTTTAAGCCAGATAGAAAAGTGTGTCGATAACTTAAAGCAGGATTTCACTAAAGAAATAATTGGTATCGGCATAGGAGCACCGGGAATAGTAACAAATGGGGTGATGAAGTATCCGCCAAACTTTAAGGGCTGGAAAGAAGTGAATCTGAAAAAGCATTTTGAAAAAAAGTACAAGCTTGAAACCATTGCAGATAATGACGCTAATTGTGCGGGGCTGGCTGAATTAAAGTTCGGGCACGGGGCAAAATATAACAATTTCATATTCTTGACTCTGGGTACAGGTATTGGCGGCGCAATGATAATTGACGGAAGGATATACAGGGGAGAGCAAAACGGCGCAGGTGAGTTCGGTATGATGACTATTAATTATAAGGGTCCTGAGTGCCTTGGCGGAAACAAGGGTTCAATAGAAGCGCATATCGGAAGGAATTATTTCCTTGAACAGAATAAGAATGAAATTAAAAAGCTCGGGAAAAATATAGATTTCAATGATATCGGCCGGCTGGCATTAAAGGGTAATAAAACTGCAAAAAAACTGTTAAATTTGTACGGATTTTATCTTGGTGTTGCCATAACAAACTATTTCAACCTGATGGATGTCAGGACTGCAATCTTAGGCGGCGGCATATCAAATGCGTATAAAAGTTTTATCGTTGAGCTAAACAAAACAATAAAATCCAGAAGCCTGAAGACCATCAGAAATAAATTCAGAGTGCTTCGTTCATCAATTAATAATAATGCGGGAGTTTTAGGTGCAGCAGCATTGATATTTGAGTAATTACAATTTTAAAAATTTCTGGTATAAAAAGTGTGCGTACACAGACAAGAATGTCTGTGCTACTATATAATTAATCTATAAATAAATTATGGGATTAAAAAATATACTTTATAAAGTCGAAAACGGTATTGCTGAAATTGTACTTAACCGTCCTGAGAAAATGAATTCGCTTGATGAAGAACTTATTCACGATCTTGGCGATATGATGAAGGACTTCTCAATTAACGAGGAAGTACAGGTTGTAGTCATAACGGGAGCCGCAGATAACTTTTGTTCAGGGTTGTACCTGGATTATCTTCAGAAGATATCTGAATATGATATACTTCAGAACAAGGATGATTCGCGCAAATTCAAGAATATGCTGATGAATATTTACAATTGTTCAAAGCCTGTCATTGCAAAAGTAAAAGGATATTGTCTTGCCGGGGGTTGCGGAATCGCATCTGCATGTGATATTATAGTAGCGGATGAGAGCGCTAAATTTGGCTATACAGAGGTGAAAATAGGGTTTATTCCCGCGATTGTAATGATGTTCCTGCTTAAACGGGTCACGGAAACTCATGCTAAAGACCTGCTTTTAACTGCCAGAATGATCAACTCTGACGATGCCCTGAGAATGGGTTTTATAAATCATTATGTGCACTCCACCGAGCTTGACGGTAAAGTAAATGAGATATGCGAAATGCTGAAGAAAAACTCGGTTACTTCACTTAAATTAACTAAGGAGATGTTCGGGAACATTTCAGGGATGGATTTTGATAAAGCGCTGGAATATGCATGTGATCTGAATGCGGTTACACGTATGACTCCCGATTGCAAGAATGGTGTTGCGAAATTTTTAAGTAAACAGAAATAATATTGCGATGCTGCACAAACAAACAATTGATTTTTTAAAGAAGTTAAAGAAAAACAATAACCGCGAGTGGTTTGCAAAGAACAAACCTCTTTACGAAGACGCAAAATATGATTTTGAAGTTTTTATATTTGAGATGATACAGGAAATTGCTGAGTATGATGAGGCAGTTTCAGGTTTGGAGCCTAGGGATTGTATGTTCAGGATCTACAAGGATGTAAGATTTTCGAAGGATAAGTTGCCATACAAAACAAACTTAGGCGCATCTATAAATAAAGGCGGAAGAAAAATGCCTTATGCCGGTTATTATGTTCACATAAGTCCGGATGAATGTTTCTTAGCCAGCGGTTTGTACAGGCCGATGCCTGATAAGCTCGTGGATGTAAGAATTAAGATTGCGGACAATTCAAAAAAATTTAAAGGAATTGTTGAAAGCAAAGATTTCAAGAAATATTTTGGTAAGCTTTGGGAAGGGGATTCACTTAAAACAGCGCCTAAAGGAATTGAAAAAGAGCACCCGATGGTGCATTACCTGAAGATGAGAAGTTTTATTGGTGATCATATAGTTTCTGCAGAAAAAGCTCTTACAAAGAATTACACTGATTATGCCGCAAAAGTTCTTAAAGTCATAAAACCACTGAATGATTTTCTGAATGACGCCATAGGGGCTTGAGAAAACAATACTCATCCGATGACTGCTAAGGCAGTCAAGCTTTAAGTCATCGGATGAGTTGTAGATTACATTTCAATTTTAATAATTACCTGCTGAATTATTGTTCCCTTATCGTCGAAATCTTTAAGTGAAGTATAGGCCTTCCCATTTAGGTTATTTTTAATATATCCAACCACAAGTATATCAGTAATCTTACCTGAGATTGTCATATCCTTATCGGGTGAAGTGCTCATAAGCAGTGCATCACCTTTTTGTGTTGCAATAACAAAAACTCCGAAATACCCTGTCTTATTATCCGATGTAAATACTTCCTTTGATTTCAAGCTGGTTACATCTTCTTTCCTGTCATATGTTATGGAGTCAGTTGTAGTGATCTTAACCGATACTGATGTACCGATAAGACCGTTTAGCTTTTTGTAAGCCAATACTTCTTTCTTCGCTGGAAGTTCATCTGAATCATATATCTTGTACATTTCGCTACAAAGATTATCCAGGTCAAATCCGCCGGAAATTAGCCTGCCGGAGACCATGATCAAAAATGTGAGAATTATAACAGAGTATTTCATATTTTGTAATTATTAATTGGTTAAAATTAGGCTTTAATGTTAAGGTTTGAAACAGAAAAAACGGGTATAATTCATTTTGTACGCTCTAAGGGGGGCAAGAATCACCCTGAAAACTTAACGGGCAAATCTCTATATTTGCAGATTATGGGAAAAGTAAAATTTACTAAAAGATTAAAGAAAAAGATCGGAATTGTCGGTTTTCCTATTGATTTAGGTGCTGATAGACGCGGTGTGGATATGGGTCCTTCTGCCCTCAGATATGCTCATTTGGAGCAAAAACTTGAAAATATGGGCTATGTTGTCAAAGATTTTGGTGATATTGTCATAGAAGGCGCAGAAACTCAAAGAATCAGGAATCCGAAGCTTAAGTTTTTGCCTGAAATTGTCCGTTCATCAAAGACTCTTGCAAAAAAGGTTGAATCCATGTTAAACCGTAATTTTTTCCCATTAATACTTGGCGGTGATCATGCTTGCGCCATTGGAAGTATTGCGGGTATATCAAGCTATTGTAAAAAGAATAATAAGACTCTTGGTGTAATATGGATAGATGCCCACGCCGATATGAACACACCCGAGACAACTCCATCGGGAAATATTCACGGAATGCCGCTTGCAGTATCGCTTGGTATTGGTGAAAAAAAGTTGACAAGGGTAGGCGGATTTTCTCCCAAGGTACTTCCTGAAAATGTTGCAATGATCGGCATCAGAGATGTTGATGCTGAAGAAGCTGTAACGGTTAAACAATACCGGGATAGAGGTATGCAGGTTTATACTATGACTGATGTTGATAAGCAAGGTGTCACAAGAATTATCGCAAGGGTACTGAATGATTTTAAAAATGAGGTCGATCATATACATATAAGTTTTGATCTCGATGGAATTGACCCTGATTATGCCGGCGGTGTTGGTACACCCGTTGAAGGCGGCCTGACTTACCGGGAAGCATCAGTAATTATGGAAATGGTTGCGGATTGCGGATGTATGAGCTCGCTGGAAATGCTTGAAGTAAACCCGATACTTGATTCAAAGAACGAAACATCTGAGCTTGCAGTTGATTTTATTGAATCAGCTTTAGGCAAATCAATTTTATATGAATAAAAAAATTTCCCGTTTAACTATTTAACGGGAATATTAAAAATGAATGCAAAAAAACCATTCCTTTTCGATCTTACTCTAAAAGAACTTACTGAAATAATAACCGGATTAGGCGAACCTGCTTACCGCGCTAAACAGGTTTGGGAGCAGGTATATGATAAGGTTGTACCTTCGTTTGATGAAATGAACGGGATACCAAAAACACTCCGCGCGAAACTAACAGATGAAATTGATATGACTCACCTGACGGCGCAGGTTGATCTGCTTTCAAGTGATAATCATACAAGGAAAATACTTTTCAGATTGCCCGATGGCGCGCAGATAGAAACCGTGTTAATGGGATATCATATCCGCAGGACAGCATGCATATCAACGCAGGCTGGATGCGCGCTGGGATGTACTTTTTGCGCAACGGGGCAGTGGGGATTAGAAAGAAACATTACATCCGGCGAAATTGTTGAGCAGGCAATATTTTTTGAGCGCGAGCTTCGCATAAAGAAAGAAAAGCTCACAAATCTGGTTTTTATGGGTATGGGCGAACCATTTGCAAATTACGCGCAGGTTATGAGGGCCGTTGATACGTTAACTGACCCCGAAGGTTTTAATTTCGGCGCGCGCAGAATTACAATAAGTACAGTTGGTTTAGTTCCTATGATTGAGAGGTTTGGCGACGAGAACAGCCAGGTAAATCTCGCAGTATCATTGCATGCTGCAACGGATGAATTACGTGAGACAATGCTGCCGATAAATAAACGCTATCCAATTAAAGAGCTGATTAAATCATGCAGGGATTACGTTAATAAAACCAACAGGCGTATTAGTTTTGAATGGGCTTTGATAGAAGGTGTAAACGATACCTTTGAACAGGCAAATGCGCTTGCCGGATTATTGAAAGGAATGTTATGTCATGTAAATTTCATACCGTTAAATCCGACCACAGGATATAAAGGGCACGAACCAAAGAGAAACAGGATTAACGCTTTCATGGAAATACTTGATAAAGCGGGTATTCCGAATACACTAAGGATAAGACGCGGAATCGATATAAATGCGGGCTGTGGTCAGTTAAAGCATGCTGTGAATAATTAAGACTATTTAAAAATTTAATTTAAACCCCATTTTTCATTCAACCCCTAACATAAATCATATTTTCCACTGATATATATTATAGTAATTTCACCCAAAAAAAGCT
>JBDTNV010000151.1:0-7786 GCA_039933555.1 Ignavibacteria bacterium | reverse complement strand
TTCAGCAGGTGAAGAGACTGTAACTCTAAACAAATCTGAACATGAAAAGCTTTTGAATGAATCAGCAGAGCTTGTTAAATTTAAGGAAAACAATTCCACTGAAACACCCGCGCGGATAAAGGAGCTTGAAATTTCCGTCAATTCCCTTCATTCAGAAAAAGAGAGCATTACCAAAAAGTACAATGAGCTGGAATCAGGAATTAAGCAGCAGTATTATGAACAATTAAGTGATGAGCACAGGAAGATAGCCCTACTTATACCAACAGTCGATGGCCTCAGAGAGTACGTGAAGCTTAACTCACAAAAGGCGCCCGCAGGGAGTGATTCCGCCCGCCCCGGGGCAGGTTTTAGTGATAGCATTAATTCCAAATGGGATGAGCTTAATTACAATGAAAAGGAAGAGCTCAGAAAGAAAAGGCCGGAACATTGGAGGAAACTTTACAGAGAGAAGTTTGGAAGCAATCCTTAGAAACAATTAGGAATTACGAATTAAAAATAAAAAACAACACTTATTTTTTCACAATTTCATTATTTCGTTATTTTAATTAACCAACTTACTAATTTAAACTAAAAACATTTATGGCATCATTAACATTAGATGATTTAGCCGGTAAATTCCAGAGTGAGACCTTTAAGGCTACACTGAGAGGAACATTTACCAAAGCATTAAGCTTTTTCGGTTCAGGCTTTATGACAGAAGCGCCCGATGAAGTAGTTGACCCTAACCAGCTGGGAACATTCGGAAACCTTCCGCAATGGAATGTTGATACATCAGACCCTGACCAGATAACAACATCATCAACAACACCCATAAACAAGCTTTCTTCATACAAGGACCGCTTTTCATGGATGGAGCTTGAAAAAGGCTGGGGCGCGCAGGAGCTTGTAAACACTGTTGCTGGACGCGGCAACGATATGATAGAAGAAATTGCCGTGCACATTGGCGAGTACTGGGCTTATGCGCTGCAGAAAAGAGCGATCAACATCCTAAAAGGTAACTTTGCAACTGCCCTTGCATCAAGCCACTCAACCGGCAATACATATTCAGGAGCAACAATATCAAATGCAGGCGTGCTGGCGGCAAAATACAAGCTGGGTGACTGGCACAGAATGCTGAGCCTGATATTAATGCACTCAAAGGTACATGGTGATGCAGTTACAAATAACCTTATTACATTCCCCGCCGGACCCGTTGGCAACACAACATTTGTAACCGGCAGCCCGGGGCAGATACTTGGACTTATGCCTTTTGCAGATGATGACCTAACAGCAACAGCAAGCGTATATTCTTCGTTCCTTGGCGGAAGAGGTTCAATGGTCTATAAATTAAGGAACCGCCCCGGCAGCGCAATGAGCAATAAAAACGTGATAAAAACAGGCGGTATATATCTTGAGCTTACCCGTGATGCAAAACAGGCAGGCGGAACGGATGAAATAATTACCCGTGTATCATGCATGGTCCACACGCCCGGTGTTGCCTATACTGATGCGGCGCCTGCAAACCCGACCATTGCGCAGCTTGCAACAGGCAGCAACTGGTCAAAAGTAGCACCTGATAAGCTGATAAAAGTTGCAGAATTAAAAACTCTGTAACAAATAGAATTATTTCCCTTTACACATATCCTTAATTCTTTTCCGTTGCTCTCCCCTTTTTAAATAAACGGGGAGAGAATGGAGAAGTAAAAATAAATAAACTGAATAACCATGGCTGATAATACCATTACAAAAACTACAGAAACTGCTAATTCCGGGATCTATGAGATCAACCCATCAATACTACAGGGGCCGATGGGATACTCTGCTCAAATAGATGGTGATAATATTATGGTTGTATCTCACCAGATAGGAGAAGCTTACAACAGGAATAACGAAAGAGTAAGAGTTATCAAGGAAGAGGGTTTTGTGCTCATAAACGGAGAGAAGACAACTACCGGGAAATTTGAATCATTGACCGATACCCAGCTTTACCAGCTTGTAACAGCAGGCGTAATTCTGTTAAACGATAAACAGAGAAATGATTTCCGCAGGAAATTCTTTTCTATTGATGCACATAAGAATGAATCTGATAAAAAGAAAAAATAAATAATCATAAAATATATACCCATGCCTCTAGAAGAACATCTAACCGAAGAAGATTTAAAAAGCTATGTACCGGAGCTTTCACGGTTCTTATGGTCAGAAGAAACAGACTACCAAGCCCAGAAAGCACAGGCTGTAAATGAAATTAAGCTTGAGCTTGCCTCGAGAGGTTTTAGCCCGGCAAAGATAAATCCGCATCTCATAATAAGAAGTCCGGGAACTTCCGAAGATTCAAACCATACAACCGAACCAACCGGAGAAGATACTGCCGCAAGGCTAAGATATGTTCTAATCGTTAAAGAGTTCACCCCCGGCGGGTTAAAAACCTTTAACCTGGAAGGCAGTAACGACAAAGAAAACTGGAATGTGATCGATAGCAGGAAGGCTGAGGAAACCGGAACTATTACTTTCCCGCTTGGCAGTTCGTACCTGTATTACAGGCTTAGAGTTACAATTACCGGCGGCACAATTGACTACGAAGCGTATTTATGTGATACAGGTATCGAAAAGCTGATAGCATTCAAATGGCTTGAGCTCATTCTGCTTGATAGAATTACAACCGATAGCGACCAGTACCACATTAAGATGAAATATTTCAAAAGCGAATATGACAAAATGCTGGGCAGGATAAAGATATGGATCGATGCTGATTCAGACGGTGAAATAAGTGAATATGAATTCATGACAACATCAAATATCAGAATGTTAAAATAACAAACAAGAAAAATGCTATACCAGGTAATAAACGACTGGGTAACCCAAAAAATAACTTTACTTAACAATTCACTTACACCGGAAGAAAGATTGAAATTATCCGATGCAAATTTTGAAATGGATTTTCTCCCTTCAAACCTGAAGGATAATTCATACTTAATAAAGCTGGAAAGTATCAAAATTGAAGATAATGAATCTGGTGAAATAAAAGTAAATACGGTTATTGAATTTCACTTCAGGCTGTATAAAAAACCAATAGGCAAATACAAAACGCTGATAGACGAAAAGCTGGTTGAATTATGCAAACTATTGACGGATGATTCAGCGGCAGGGCTGGAATATACTTCCGGTGAGGTGACAATTGCTAATATTCATAATTTAACAGTTACCGGACTCGAAAAAGCTTATAAAGGCGGTGAATATATTTTTCCAAAGATTGAGTTTGTTCTGCAGGTTTTTAACAATTAGGAATTAGAAATTTGGAATTAACAATAATTAATTTAAAAAAACATTATGTCAAAAGCATTAAGAGATAAAGGCGGGAATTTGCTGGTTATTGTCGAGCTCGATAACAGCCTGGCGATTCCGGTATCAATTACAAATGGCACAAACGCACTTAACTGCGGGCTGATATTTGAGTCACAGGTTGATATTGAAACCAAGACGGAAAAATTCAAAGCTGAAGACGGCAAAACATACGGACAGGATGAAGAATATGAGGGCAAAACAACGGGTGTGTTGATGGAAACCTCAAAGCTCATCAGCGATTATCTTTCCTTTGGCACCCGCGGCAAGCTACATCTTGAAATCAAGTATGAAGGCATAAAAGGCGGCAAGCACCAGGAGGTCTTTAAAGTTGCCGATATAACTCCCCAGATGCATTTTAAAACTCCGGGCGGAACGAAGGCTATGAAGTATGAATCAACTTCGATCATTCAGTCACAGCCTGTAACATTTTCATCAGCTAATATCACTGCAATTGAGTCAGCCCTGGGAATAAATATCAAAACGGCCGGACCTGTAACAATCCCCGCTGAACAGGAGCATGTTATAGTTGAAACGGATATTTAAATCAATGAACAATGAACAATGAACAATGAGCAACGAGCAATGAGCAATTAACAATTAACAAAAAAAAGAAAAAGAAAAAGAAAAATCAACAAAGAAAAATGAATAAGGTTTATGAATTTAACGGGAAGAAATACCGGCTCAAAGAGCTGACTCTTGACTTAATGCATAAGGCTTCCCCCCTTTTGATAAAATACAGGGAAATGCATTACAAATACACCTGCAATATTGATACAACAAAGCTTGATGCTGCTGAATTTGAGCTTGGGCAATTGAAGCAGGCAATAGCGGATTTAAAAGAAGGCCCTATCCCCGATTTAAAGCAGATAAATAATCTTGAATTAAAGCTTATTGAAGCCGAAGGAGTTTTAAAGTGTCCAAAGCTTATGGCAGTACGGAAATATTTAAATGATACTGAGGCATTGGCTTTATATCAAATACTAACAGATGCGAAGTTTATTTCAGGTATTCTAAACAGTATACTGTTATTGTGCGATGGAATGAGATCCCCTGAGATCAAACCTATGGAATTGCAGGTAAAGGATTCTATACGATTTATTAAGGATGTTATTGCAGATTTTTTTTTGCTTACAACTGTGAACAGCTAGCTATTACCAGCTTTAAAGATTCAATGCCTGAGGTTTTATGCAACACGGTAATTCTGCCTGAGCGGTTTGAAGTCCCAGAAAGCCTGGTGTATCAATATATGATATGGGCTCTTGCTAAATTCTATAAGCTCTCACCCCATGTAGCTGGCAAAATGAAAGAAACAGATTTTTGGCAAATGACGGCATTCGAAGAACTGGAACTGGCTAAGACAGAATATTTACTGAAATTAAGAACAGGAAGCTAAATAAAAATATTTAATAAAAATGGATAACTTAAATCCCGAAATACATGAATTGACCATAAGCATTAACAGGCTAATAACGGAATACACAAAGCTCTATCCCGCATTGAAGGCTGCGCCAAAATTTAACGATGACCCAAAACAAAACCAGGTAAGCGATAAAAGCTTTAACACTGCGCGCGAAATTACAGGATATTTTGAATTAATGCTTGGTACAACAAAAGGGATGCTGAGCAATATGGGTATGATGGATTCAGGATTCGCCAAAACAGTTCAACTTATACTGCAAATACTTGGCTCAATAGGCGGGGGCGGAGGTTTTGGCGGTTTCTTCAGCGGCTTGCTTGGTGTAATCGGCGGATTGGTGGGTGGTCCATTGGGAGCGGCTGCAGGTGGCGGGATTGGCAGTATCTTAGGCAGAGCGTCATCAGCGCCATTGAACCAGGGCTTAAATGCCAACACATCAGGCAGTAATAACGTAATTAACCAGGTCATAATAAAAAATCCGGTTACATTTACAAAAGCTTTTGATGTTGAGGTGAGAACCAGAACATTAAGAGGAGGAATTGACCTGTAATGCCTGTTTACATTAAAAAATATTCCGGTAACAATTATTTCCAGGGCAGGGATTTTATTGACGGACTGAAGCTGGATTTCATTCCCGCAGACGGACTGCCGGTTTTCAGGTTTGAGACTGAGGATTCCGCCGGTATTGGGACTTACAGGGCAGGAGATTTTGACCTCAATATATCTCTTCTTCAGCCGGAAAGATCACAATCAGGTTTGGGTATCAGGGATTTTTTCCTGGGAGAGCAAAGAGATTACTACTACCTTGTGATAATTAAAACAGCGGGACAAAGCTTCACGGGAATAGCGCAGCAGTCACAAATATACGCCGACTATACCTATACGCAGAACAGGTATGAAGTAAAGCTGACATGTAAAGATATACTTATTGAATGGGCTAAGAACTGTGAAACTTCGCCGAACTCAACAGTAAATCTGCAGAACGGAGAACAGCTCACATTTGAGGAATACATTAACAGGCATTTTCAGGGAATGACTTCAAGTGTGGTACTTATTAACTTACCACAAAAAACATACCTGAACCGGTTGAAGGAGCTTTATAGTAATATTCAGTGGTGTTATGCGCTGGGTGACTACAAAAACTTTATAACAGGACAGGAAAACATAAGCAGGTGGGAAACTTTTAAAGAACTTGCAAAAGGCCTGGGTTTTAATTTTGAGATGTATCTCAATATCGGAACTGAAACTTCAAGCGAGCCTGAATTTGTATTCAACATTTTCTTTCTAACCGATCTTGCAAATGAAGAGCCGATAACACCGGAAATAATAGAAATTACCGAGTCAATTACAGCTCCGCGGCTTGAATGGCTGTTTTTGAAATACCGCAGCTTCATTTTCCCTGAGGCTGAGTATTCAGACGGAATATTTTTCAACCGGACAGAAAAATTCGGCTCAGATACAAATCACGGTGATGGAGTAACATTATATCCATCATGCGCATTAACATTTCAGAACAAAGTGCTGAGCTATATAAATGAGAATCAGATAACCGAAAAGACAATATTGAGGGATATTGATTTCGCAGAAATGCCGTTGAAGCAATATAATTATGATTTTACTCCGAGTATTCTGATCGGGAAATTATACCCTTTAGATGAAGCACTAGGAGGTGGTATGGCTTACTCTAGAATTTTTAATTGTGCAAGATATCATGGAATTCCTGATTTATATGATTTTGTCCCGATCCAGGAAAATGCTATACTAAATTATTACAAATACATAAAGGGAGCACTAATCAAGAAGAATATAAAAATTAAATTTGACATGTTTAGAATGCCTAAAGTATGGAATATAGTTATTCTAAACAACGATGTTAATTTTATCATAAACTCAATTAATTATTTAAATTTGAAAGATAAAACTGTTGAACTAGAAATCACTAAAGTTTAAATACCTTAATATTTCTCAATCTTAAAAAATATGGATTTGCATTATCTCTGCTAAGTTGTATCAATATTGTTAGGGCAAAATATGAAGAAGCATTAATATTAATAAAATGGTCCCCATTCAACAATGAGTTGTTACTATTAACAGAATCTAAATAAACCATATTACTATCACCCGCAACAATTTGATATGAGGCAAAGCCATTTATTGAATCTGCATTAGTTGTGCAGTTAAATGAAATTTTTATATTTGGTGCGTTACTAACATAAAATAATGTGTCCTTAACCTCAATACTACTTGTCAAATTTATCGACAAACTATCCATCGAGAATATAACAGTTTCGCCACCGGTGCTGTTGCTGTTATTGGTTGTATCATTACCGCAGCCGTACAAACAAATTACAAACAAAGATGATATTAGCAGTAGATATTTCATAAGTATTAAATTATTTCAGCAAAAATAAGTATTTAAGATAAGAGTTTCAATTTAAAATTTCCTTTTCAATTCAATTTATATAAAAATGAGCGTAATAAACGGATACGGAAATCCAGTTGTGAAGCTGATCAACACCGGTGGGTCTGAAACTCCGGAAATTATATTGAGCTTGCCAATAACAAACTCCCTGGGTCTTGTTGAATCATACGAGGTAAAGAAGATCTCACATGAGCTGATAAGCTTAAACATGGATGCGCCTGAGATAATAAATGCCCAGCAGATAATAGGGTACATAATAACTTTCACGCTGCATTATAACCGGTTCATAACAGGCGAGGTATTGTACAGCCAGGTGAAAAAGATTTTCGATGCCGCCCGGGCGGGATGGAAGATAGTCATACAGCCGAGAAGCGACGCTCCATGGCGTGAGTTTGAGGTAATACTCGCAAATGAAACCCTTGAGCTTGGCATAAATAAAGGAGGGAGCAAAGCATATTCACACAGGCTGCCTGTATTAATTTTCAAATCCAAACGCCTTGAGCCTGATTTGAAGTGGTTTCCCCCTGTTTTTGATGAGCCGGGCGGCGGGACCGGGATTCCGGTTGAGGGAAGCAATGAACAATGAACAATGAACAATGAACAATGAACAATGAACAATGAACAAT
>JBDTNV010000150.1:0-7805 GCA_039933555.1 Ignavibacteria bacterium | reverse complement strand
GTTATTTTACACGACTTATGGCAAAAAGACTATTTTTACTTGACGGAATGGCGCTGGCTTACAGGGCTTATTTTTCTATGATACGCACTCCTTTAATCAACAGCAAAGGGGTCAATACATCCGCTATATTCGGCTTTGTAAATACGCTTAATAAGCTTATTGATGACGAAAAACCCGATTTCATAGCAGTTGCATTCGATACCTCTCATCCTACTTTCAGGCATGATAGGTTTCCTGACTATAAAGCAACCCGCGAGGCAATGCCTGATGACCTTAGACCGCAAATCGGCAAGATCAAAGAAGTCATTTCAGCTTATAATATCCCGATGATAGAATCGCACGGCTATGAGGCCGATGATATTATTGGTACGCTTGTTAAACGGGCTGAAAAAGAGGGCGTAAAGAGCTTTATGGTAACCTCGGATAAGGATTATATGCAGCTTATCAATAAGAATATTATGATGTATAAGCCTGCGCGTAGTGTGCTTGGCCAGAAGGTTGCTGAAATAGAGGTAATAGGTCCCGATGGCGTTAAGGAAAAATTCGGTGTTGGGCCGGAGAAGGTCACTGATATCCTGGCGTTAATGGGGGATAAGGTTGATAACATTCCCGGCGTTAAAGGAATTGGCGAGAAAACTGCCTCAGCTTTGATTCAGGAATACGGTTCAATCGAGAATCTTTATAAAAATATCGAAAAGATCACCAAACCAAAGCTAAAGGAAAACCTGATAACTTGTAAAGAAGATGCATACCTTTCAAAAGAGCTGGCCACAATTCACACTGAGATGCCTTTGGATATTGATTTCCATACGCTGACCTACTCTGATAAAAACGTTGGATTGCTCGAGAAAATGTTTTCGGAGTTTGAGTTTAAGTCCCTTTTAAAAAAGCTGCTTGGCTCCAGTGAGCATAACATAAATATACAGGCTGTATCAGTTGAATCAGAACCGCAGTCAGAAAGTAAGCCTGAGTTTTCCTCGCCAATGCAGGATATAAATTCCTTCCCCCATAAGTATTATACAATTAAGAACGAAGCTGATTTTAAGAGGCTATGTAAAAAACTCAAGTCGACCGATGAGTTTGCTTTTGATACTGAAACAACATCTGAAAACTCAATGAACGCTGAGTTAGTTGGTCTTTCTTTCTGTTACGATGAAGCGGAAGCATTTTATGTACCGCTTAGATTCAAGGAAAGTTCAGAAACTGATCTTTTTGGCAAGCCTGTTAAACAAAAGGGGAGCAAAGATGATGTACTGCCGGATCTGGATATTAATAACATTTTAAAGGAATTAAAACCTGTACTTGAAGATAAAAAGACAGCTAAGATTGGTCAGAACATCAAGTACGACATGCTGGTTATGAAAAATCACGGTATTGAGTTGAATAATGTTGGATTTGATACAATGATTGCTGCCTACGTGCTTAAACCGGAATCAAGCTATAAGATGGATAACTTATCGGAACAATATCTGAATTACCAGTGCGTCCCAATCACCAAACTAATTGGCGATTCCAAAGCTAATTATATTACAATGGATCAGGTTCCATATCAACTTGCATCTGATTATGCCGCAGAAGATGCAGATGTTACCTTAAGGCTGTATCACAGAATTGAATATGAGCTCAAAAAAATAAGCCTGGATACATTATGTAAAGAAATTGAATTTCCACTTATCGAAGTGCTTGCTGATATGGAATTTACCGGCGTTAGGGTTAACACAAAAATACTCAGCGATATTAACGAAGACCTTAAAATTGCTGAAAAAAGGCTTGAAAAGGAAATCTATGAATCTGCAGGGTTGAAGTTTAACATAAATTCTACAAAACAGCTATCAGATATTCTCTTCAATAAGCTTCAACTGGCAACCAAGAGAAAGATTAAAACCGGTTTTTCGACAGATACTAAGGTATTGGAGGAACTGAGGAATGAGCATCCAATAGCGCTTAAACTGCTTGATTACAGAACAGTTACCAAGCTGCGCTCAACCTATACTGAGGGACTCTTAGAGATAATTAATAAACGAACAGGGAAGATACACACATCTTATAATCAGACAGTAGCAGCAACGGGCAGGCTTTCAAGCGCTAATCCCAACCTGCAGAATATTCCGATAAGAACCGAAATAGGAAGAAGTCTAAGGAAAGCTTTTGTACCTGATAAAAAAGGGAATATCATTTTATCGGCCGATTATTCGCAGATTGAGCTGCGGATTATGGCGCATTTATCAAATGATGAGAACATGATAAAGGCATTTGAGAAGAAGCATGATATTCATACGGAAACTGCCGCTAAAGTGTTCAAAGTTAAGCTCGATATGGTTGATGCTAACATGCGAAGGAAGGCTAAGGAGGTCAATTTCGGGCTTATTTATGGCATCCAGGCGTTTGGACTGGCTCAAAGGCTTAATATTGATCAAAGAGAGGCCAGAGACATTATTAGCTCGTACTTTGTTAACTTCCCAACGATAAACAACTGGCTTGAAAAGACAAAGGAATTTGCGCGTAAGAAAGGTTACACAGAAACACTTGCCGGCAGAAGAAGGTACCTCCCCAATATTAATAATAAGAACTCGGTAGTCAGGCAGCGTGATGAACGTGTTGCAATAAATATGCCTGTTCAGGGTACTGCTGCTGATATGATAAAGATCGCTATGATAAATATATTTGAGGAATTCAAAAAGAAGAAGCTTAAATCAAAAATGATATTGCAGGTGCATGATGAATTGGTATTTGACTGTGAGAAGTCAGAGCTTGATGCGGTCAAAAAAATAGTACAGAATAAGATGAAAAATGCTATAAAGATGAATGTGCCTGTTGAAGTTGAAATGGGAGAGGGCATTAACTGGTATGAAGCTCATGCTTAAGAATATTAATTATGTCAGATAAATCAAAAGGTTGGGTTTTAGTCGTTATTCAATTTACCCTGTTACTTATAGTGTTGTTTTCCTCAGCTTATGAATTTAAATATATAAACCGTCCTCTTATGCCTGTAGTTCATTACATAGGTGTGACACTGATTCTGATCGGAACATTATTTTTCGTAGTAATACTTCTGAACTTTGGTCAGCGCATGAGCCCAAATCCCGTACCAAGAGATAACAGTTTACTCAAAACCGGAGGGGTATATAAATTTGTAAGGCATCCTATGTATTTTACGGTATTGGTATTAATGCTGGGATTGATATTATATTTCCAGGCATTTTACAGCATCATTTGGCTCGTAATAGCATTCATTTTCCTGGTCTATAAATCTTCAATTGAAGAGAGATATCTATTAAAGAAGTTTCCTGAATATGAAAGATACAGGATAGCTACAAAACGTATAATTCCTTTTCTATATTAACCATTACTTTATCTGACTCGATTAACCTGTATAAAAATAAGATGGTTAAAATTTTCAATTTAAACCGAAAAACCCTACCGTAAACTATTGGTTTTCCTGTAGTAATTCATTATATTTGTAGTTCAATCAAACATTTTAGAAGCAGGATGTGAGGAGCCTTTTGGGGAAAAGGTAGAAGAGGTATTCTCTGGAATTATTTTTTTCAAAAAGGGAAATCCAGAGGATATTATTTTGTAATTTAATATCAACTAAAATTTTCCAAATGGATACAAAAAAAGTAACAATTATTGTTGTCGGTAGTGATGACGAAGAAATAAGATCAATTGAACTAAGCAGCGCCCTTGTAAAAAATTATAAAAAATATCTCGTTTATGCAGGCTCTGCTTTCACTTTGGCGGTGATCCTCTTCTTTTGTGTATTTGCGTATTCGCTCAAAGTAAGTCTTGATAAGCATAGTCTATCAAGCGAGCTTCTACAGGCAAATTCCAGACTGCAGAATTATGATAGTCTTCAGCTGCACCAAAAGCTGAATAAGATCGATAATAATCTCACTATGATCGATAGCTACCTGCAGAACAGGGGAATTATTGAAACGGATCATGCAGGGGGTGAACCCAGTATGAAAAAAGATGAATTAATCTCAAGCTCAAATACTAATATTGAAAAGATAGATTATTTTGAGAAGCAATCAGTGGTTTTTTATAATACATTAAGGGATATACCTATTGGTTTTCCTTCAACGGGTCCCCGAAGCTCAGATTATGGCTATCGCAGGAATCCATTTGGCGGATTAAGCGGTGAATTTCACCCTGGGGTTGATTTTAATAGTGAAACAGGCGACCCTGTGTATGCAACAGGCGATGGCATAATTAACAGGTGCGATGTGTATAACGGATACGGAAACGCAATCATAATTGACCATAAAAGCGGGTACCAGACATTATTCGGACATCTATCGAAGGTTAATGTTGTACAGGGTCAGAAGGTATCAGCAGGTGACTTAATAGGCTATATTGGCTCTACAGGTCGCTCTACAGGCTCGCATTTACACTACGAAATCAGGCAAAATGGGGATGATATAAGCCCGGAACCCTTTCTTAAAGTGTTTTAATAAAAACGTCTTAAGTCTATTGTTTTTAAATAAGTAAATTAATATTTTAGAGAAATAACATTAATCTAATTCCTTCTAAAGGGGGTACACATGTTCGGCAGCAAAGAAAAACCAAACAATTCATCAGAAGTATCAGCTCCGGCACCAAATAAATCAGCTTCCTCAAAAGATATAAAAACACTGATCGGTGAAGGCTGTAAGGTTGAAGGTAATTTTTTCATACCAACTGCTACAAGAATTGACGGTACAATTAAAGGTGATTTAACCGGGGATTCAGGCATAGTTATTGGCCATACCGGAAGAATAATCGGAAGCGTTTGCGCTTCAGAAGTGATAGTTTACGGCAATGTTGACGGTAATATTGAAACCAACAGACTTGAACTTAAAAAAGGCTCAAGGGTTAGCGGTGATATGACTGTAAACAACCTCATTACTGAACAGGGATGTACTTTCAACGGTAAATGCTCAATGAAAGAAGAAGAAAGCAATGTTACTGAGCTTGTTACAGAAAGTAGTCAGTCCACAGGTAATGTTAAGATAAAATCTGTAATGAATTAATTTAAAATTTAATTATTATATTAGCAGGGTCGCTTATTTTAAGCGGCCTTTTTTTTTAGATAAAATAAATTTCATATGAAAAACACAGAGCTTATTACTTATATGCTGGATGATATCCGCAAAGTTACATTAAAAGGCGTTAGTGGTTTAACTAAAGAACAGCTATTTGCTGAACCTGTGCCGGGTGAATTCCCAATTGGGGCATACTTAATGCATCTCGCTGAGGTTGATCTTGGCTGGCTAAAGGTCATGGATGGTAATGAGTCTGACCCTGAGCTTGCCAAAAGGTCATATGACTGCAAATGGTTTGATGCAGGCAAAGATTACGATCCCCCTAAGGGAATCATCGAAATTGAAGAATATCTTCATGTAATGGAAAAATGCAGGGCAAAGGTAATTGATTACATAAAGAACCTTGATGATTCTATCCTTGAAGAAAAATATACAGTGGTAAGGAAATTTGACGGTAAAGAGTTTACACGTGAGTATACACGAAAATGGATAATCTATCATTTAATTGAGCATGAAGCTCATACAAGGGGACAGATGTTCATGCTTTTACGTATGGCGGGATTCAAGAAAAAGGGTGACAACAATTGATGAAGAATATTCTGAAGCTGGAAGAGTTTGGTATGCTTATTCTTGCTCTTTACCTTTTTTCACTTCTGGATTTCAGCTGGTGGCTCTTTGCATTGCTTTTCCTTGCGCCGGATATTGGGATGCTTGGTTACCTGGCTAATGCCAAAATTGGAGCATTTACTTACAATATATTTCATCACAAAGGAATTGCTGTTTTGTTATACCTCACTGGAATTTACTTAAATAGCCCGGTTCTTATGTTTACCGGATTATTACTTTTTGCTCACTCCAGTTTTGACAGGATTCTGGGTTACGGTCTTAAATATAGTGATAATTTCAAAAGCACCCATTTGGGTAATTTAGTTAAGGAAAGATAAATCTGCTTTTTTTTCGAAAAACTGACGCAAATCATACCATTTTAGATTATAATCAAAGTATTTTTGTATAGTAGAGATATGTAATATTTGACCTAACAAAAATACCGGAGGTATGGAAATGTTTAACTTTATGCATAATATCAACTCTTACGAAGAAACCACCAAAAATTTCAGCTGGAAAGATGTTGAAGAAGAACTTGGCTATAAGCCGGGTGATGCAATTAATATCGGGGAATACTGCACTGATAGAATATGTAAATTAGGTAAAGCAGAAAAAACTGCTTTGATATGGCAGGACCATAAAGGAAATGTTAAAACATGGACATTTGATGAGATGCGAGTCGCAACTAATTCAATTGCATGGTATCTTGAAAATATGGGAATCAAGCCGGGCGATAGAGTATGCCTGTTTATGGATAAAGTGCCGGAATTGTATCTTGGGTTCTTAGGCGGATTAAAAATGGGTGCAATTGTTCAGCCGCTATTTTCAGCTTTTGGTTCTGAATCATTAATAACAAGGCTTGATGATGCAAAAACGACAGCTATTATAACCCAGAAAAAACATCTTCCAAAGGTTCGTAATATTTTAAAGGATATGGACTATATGAAGTATGTAATTGTTGTTGACGAGCGCGATGGTAAGCATCTTAAGGAGCGGGAACATATACTGGATATAGATAATCTTCCAAAGATGGAACACTTTAATATCTACCGTTCAACAGCAGAAACACCATCAGTACTTCATTATACTTCGGGCACAACCGGACAGCCTAAAGGCGCGCAGCATGTACATTATTCCGTAATCTCTCAATATATTACTACAAAATATTCTCTTGATCTAAAAGATGATGACATTTATTGGTGTACTGCAGATCCGGGTTGGGTAACGGGTACTTCTTATGGAATTATCGGACCATGGTCAAACGGCGCTACTCAGTGTATCCTGGATTCGGGATTTACTTCCGAAGGATGGTATTCATTCATAGAAAAACATAAAATAACTGTATGGTATTCAGCGCCGACGGCAATCAGGGCATTAATGAAAGAAGGGGAAGATATTATTAAGAAGCATGATCTATCTTCACTCAGGTTCCTGGCAAGTATTGGCGAACCATTGAATGCAGAAGCGGTTTTGTGGAGCGATAAAGTATTCGGGATGAAGTTCCACGATACATACTGGCAGACTGAAACAGGAAGTATGGTGATCAGCAATTACCCCTGTATGAAAGTTAAGCCCGGCTCGATGGGTAAACCTTTCCCGGGGATGGAAGTTGGACTGGTTGATATTAATACACATGAATATTTTGATAAGAAGGGTGTTGTTGGCGTAATTGCAGTTAGACCGGGCTGGCCGGCTATGTTCCGCGCTTACTGGAACAATAAAGAAAAATATGATAACAAATTCGTAAACGGCTGGTATTTATGCGGAGATAGAGCTTCAATTGATGAAGATGGATATTTCTGGTTTGTAGGCAGGGATGATGATGTCATTAATACTGCCGGTCATTTAGTCGGACCCTTTGAAATTGAATCTGCACTTTTAGAGCATCCTGCAGTGGCTGAATCCGCAGCAGTAGGTAAACCTGATCAAATAAACATGGAAGTTGTTAAAGCATTTGTTGCTTTAAAACCCGGATTTGAAGAGAATAAGATGCTTGAGCTTGAGATAATGAATTTCATCCGCAAAAAACTCTCACCGCTTGCCATGCCGCAGGAAGTAGAGTTTGTTAAATCACTCCCAAAAACGAGAAGCGGAAAGATAATGCGCAGGGTTTTAAGAGCTAAGGAATGGGGTGAAGAGATAGGCGATATTTCAACACTTGAAAATGATATGTAG
>JBDTNV010000149.1:0-7902 GCA_039933555.1 Ignavibacteria bacterium | reverse complement strand
AGCAATAAAGATATAGGCTATTTGCCCGGTGATGTTGAAAGTAAGCTTGCGCCATACATGCAGCCGCTATGGGATAACTTAAAGGTCATTCAGGACCAGTATTCCGAAACCGAAAAACAGCATCAGCTTATTACACAAATGGTTAAAGACCAGAAGCTGGTTATTGAACCATTAAGCTATATCAGGGGAAGAAGCCTGCAGAGGATATTCTTTATTGTTGATGAAGCGCAGAATCTGACGCCGCACGAAGTAAAGACCATTATTACCAGAGTTGGCGAGGGCGCGAAAATTGTATTCACAGGGGATATTTACCAGATAGATCACCCGTATCTTGACTCACAGTCAAATGGCTTAACTTATTTAATTGAACACTTCAAAGGACAGGATGTTTACGCGCATATTAATCTTGTTAAGGGTGAACGCTCTGAGCTTGCTGAGCTGGCAAGCAATTTACTGTAAAAGTACCTACCGTTTTTAAATATTTTCTGTTATATTTTTGCGGGAGGTTCAGATGAAAATAAGATTTTGCCTTATATCAGGTTTTATTCTGCAATTTACCTTATTCTCTCAGGTTAATTGGCAGTCAAAAGGTCCTGCACCCCAAATAGATCTCAATTCTGTTTATTTTATCAATACCAATACAGGACTAGTTTGCGGTGTGGGTGGTTTCGTATATAAAACGACAGATGCAGGTTTTTCATGGATATCTAAAACAACTCCTACAACAAGAAATTTAAATTCAATGTGGTTTTACTCACCAACCGGCGGTTTAGCTGTTGGCGATACGGGAACAGTTATTTTCACTACTAATACCGGTGAAAGTTGGAGCTTGCAATCACCTGTTACGACTTTTGATCTGAGAAAAATATTCTTTTATGATAACTTAAATACGTTTGTTATTTGCAGCAGCGGCAGAATACTGAAAAGCACAAACTCCGGCTCAAATTGGTCCTTGATCAATTTAAATGTTCCTGACCTCTTTGAAATTGATAAGTCTAATAATTCTATTTTAATCGGATCCACAACCGGGAAATACCTTAGAACTACTGATGTGGGTTTGAACTGGCAGTTAATTAATCCCGGCATATCTACAAGCAATGCTTTTCATATTCATTTTTCAACAGTTGATACAGGATATATTTACTTCGGAATTTCAAGTGGTGTTTATATGACAGTAAATGGTGGTCAGAACTGGACTCCATTCACTAACAATTCCAGCATTACTAAAGCTAATTATCTGAATTCATACCGGGGCTTCAGCCAATCTTTATCCGGAGAAATTTGCAGGACAACAAACGGCGGATTTTCGTGGAGCACATTTGGTCCATCTAACATACAATATTCCAGTATTTTTAATTTATATATTCTTGATACATCCAATATTTATATTACAGGAACAGGCGGTAAGATATTGCATCATGATGCATCCAGCAATCCGCTTTGGGACATCATCGGAGGTTCCGTAAATAGTTGTTACGATATGTCTTTTTTCAATAATAATAATGGTATTATTGCAGCCAATGAAGAACAAGTGTGGACAACTACTTCCGGCGGGAATAAATGGACTATTAGGGGTTTATGTAATAACAATTATTTTGAGTCTCCTCGGACATTTATTCGTTCTGTTTATTATAAAGATTCTCTGACAATTTACTATACGCGTGGAGATGGCTATGCCGGACATGGATTTACAGGATCAATCGGAGTTTCCTATAATGGTGGAGTAACATGGTCAACTAGTTTATCACAAATTTCCAGTGAATTTTATAAAATTGGCGGAGCAGGTAATAGTGTGCTGTGCTGTACCGGAAAAATTATTAAAAACAGTGGAAGCGGGTGGTCAGACTACTTAGTTCAGTCAGGGACAGGTTTTTTTGATTTTAATTTCATAAATGAAAATACAGGGATCATATTAGGAAATACTTATTCGGGAAACATAAGGAAGATATTTTCAACAACAAATAATGGAACAAACTGGAATGAACAGCAAAGTCCGGTTTTAGCATTAAATGTCACTATGCGGAATTCAGGTATATGCTTAATAAGCTGTGACTCCGGCAGAGTTTTAAGATCAACGAACTTTGGTCTGAATTGGACACAGTATAATACTCCTACGATCAGAAATCTTTATAGCGTATATATGATAAGTGATAACACTGCCTGGGCCGTTGGCAGCCAGGGAGTAATGCTCTATAGTAATAACAGCGGGCTTAACTGGAGTTTGGCTCCATCTTATACTACCAGAAATCTGAATGAAATTACCTTTACTGATCAAAACACGGGATATGTATCAGGAGATTATGGTACCGTATTCAAAACCACAGACGGCGGATTAACATTTACAAACAGCGGGATAAATGAAATTCCGGATTCGTATATGCTTCAGCAAAACTTTCCGAATCCTTTTAACCCTGCAACAAGAGTTATGTTTTCAGTACCTGTTAAAGGCAATGTTAAAGTTGAAATCTATGATGTTTCAGGTAAACTGGTTGATGTTCTAATTGATAAAGAGTATACACCCGGCAGTTATTCTGTTGACTGGAATGCAATTAACTATTCAAGCGGCATATATTTCTATAAAATGACCTCCGGTGAATTTGTTGAATCAAAAAAAATGATCTTGTTGAAATAAACTGATTTGGGATAACTTATTTTAGCTTTGCCAGATTCTGTTTTGCCAGTTCATTTGTTGGATCTACTTCTATAGCTTTACTGTAACTCTCCCTGGCTTTTGGAATATTATTCATTCTTTCGTAACACGTACCAATGTTATTATAGGCAGATGAGAATTTGGCATCTGTCTTTACCGCCGCTTCAAAATTTTCAATTGCTTCTTTATACTTTTGCTGGTCCATATAACACATCCCGATATTATTATAATACCCGCTTGCCCTATCCGGGGCCATTTTTATCAGCTCGTCTAATTCCCCGATGGCTTTATCGTAATTCTTAGCCTGGTAATTCTTATACGAAGATTCCTCGAGTACTCTCACCTTCTCAAGCTTTTCATCCTTTACAACAGGCGGCATCTGCTGCTGGTTAGTACCATTAAGGTTATTTCCGTTCATGTTGTTTGGCTGCTGTGAAATGGTTTTTAATTCCATCAGCATTTGTGACGCATTGTTGTAATTGGGTGCAAATGTAGTTAATTTTTCCAGCCACTTTATCGCCTGGTTTATATCACCTTTTCTCTGGTACATTTGCGCTAAAGTGAATTGCGGCTCAGGTGAAAGTGTATCAAGCAGATATGCCCTGTTAATATACCAGTAAGCTGAATCATAATTTGCTTTTACCATGAATATCTTGCCAATATTATTGTGCGCAATCAAGGTTTCTTTCCTCAGGTCAATAGCCTTTCTGTAATAAACTTCGGCTACATCATAATTCCCCTTATTGGCGTAAATATTCCCAAGGTTTACGTAAGTTACTGTCCCCGGCCTGCCTTCTGCGCTCTGGAAAAGGATATCATTGGTTTTCCATTCGGCGTTTCTGGTAACAGTCATATAACAGAACAGTATTAAGACCGCTCCTGATAAAGTCATTATGAGATTATAATGCTTTTGCGTAAAATATCTTAATAGAACAGCTCCTATTATAATACTGAAGAACATAGAAGGGATATAGAGGAATCTATCTGCCATAAAATTCATGGTTGGCACAATATTCATAACAGGCAAAAGAGTTACGAAGAATATGAGTATTGCGTAGGAAATATACGGCGCCCTTTTCACAAAATAAACCGCCGCCCCTCCCATTACCAGCAGGAATACAATTGCAAATATGGCCCTGTAATCTGATATGTTTAGAATATCCGGCAAATATCCGCTGTAGTGATATAACATTCCATACGGCGCGATTGAAAGCCTGAAATAAAGAGGTATTGTTTGCAGCATTGTTAAAATTGCAGTCATTGTACTCCTATCGTAGAAATAGAAATATGTCTGTCTCGGAACCACCTGGCTAAGCGCCCACCATCTTAAGAGCATAAATAATCCGGAGAGCACAATTAAAGAGCCGTACATTACAATTCTTTTCTTCAGTAACTCTTTGAAATCATTTTTATTGATGACCATATCATACAATATGATTACTGCCGGCAGAGTTATTGCCATTTCCTTTGATAGCAATGAGAGGAAATATAGTACCAGTGTTAAAGCAAGATTTTTATTCGAGGGTTCTTTGGAATATTTAAGGTAATAGATAAATGCTGCAAAAAAGAAAGTGCATGCAAGTCCGTCCGTCCTTCCGCTTACCCATGCTACGACTTCTGTATGAATAGGATGAACAGCAAAGATAAGTGCGGCAATCAATATAGCATATTCTTTGTAGGCTGACTGTGTTTTTTCGAACATCAGCATAAGCAGGGTAAAGAATAAGAGTACATTAATAATATGTATCAGAATATTTGTTAAATGGAATCCAACCGGGTTCAGCTGCCACAGACTGTAATCGATGGCATATGATGTTGAAACTACAGGCCTGAAGTAAGCGCCTATAACCTTATGGAATCCAAGCTCACCGGTGAAAAATTTTGGAATATTGGATAGCGAAGTAATTGTAGGATCACCCTGCACCACTGATTCATCATCAAAAACAAATTCATTTGATAGCGCATTGGCGTAAACAGCAAATGAAACTACGGCAAGAATTATGTATAGCGCCTTTTTACTTATTTTTAACTGCTGAGTATTTTTTTTAACTGTATCTTTTTTCTTTTGCTGCTCTTTAGCCATTTATATAAAAGTTATCACTCTTAATTATAATTTTGCGCCAACTACCATCGTAGTCTTAATTGATTCCACAACACCATTCTGGTCATTCAATGCTTCGAGGAACACTATATATATGCCAAGCCTCAGCTTCCTGTTCTCATCATCAAGCCCGTTATAGACTATCTGCCCGGTTGAGCCTGATGACTGGTTATTCAGCAGTGTTTTTATCAATCTGCCCTTAACATCAAATATTTTCATCCTTACCTGCGATACGGGGTTCTGCAGGCTATAGCTGATTATGGTAAAATCCTCGTATCCATCGTTATCCGGTGAAAATGGGTTTGGCGATATTGTAACTTCACCCTGCTTCGTTGAATTACTAGTGTAAACACTGTTCTTGAGTCCGGGTGAGCCGCCATTTGGATATGTACAGCTGCTCCAGTTCCTGCCGTCATTGCCGTTGAATGATGGGTTTATTTTCTCCAGCGATCTGCCGCTTCCGGGAAGGTTTGGATTATACCAGTTATCGGAATAATATACACTGTCTATCATAGTGCGGAATACATCGGCTATTTTCGTAAGGTCAGCATCATTGTTTAATCCAAGCGAGCCTGAAATAAATACTTTCTGAGTAGAATCAGGTGTCCGCAAATAAGGAAAGTCATGATAGATATTAGTATCAGCAGCAATAACCGCGTACATTCCGGGTTTTATTAACGCTGAACAGGTATCTGTTATTCCCTGGGTACCGCCTGTTTCAGTAAATAGCCATCCAACAATATTGATAGTTTGTGATGTTGGATTGTAAAGCTCAATATACTCAGAACCGTTTGAGGTTGGCGCTGCCATGATTTCGTTTATAATAAGGTCATTCCTGCTGTAATGCTGTGCTGATGAAATAGAATTTACTCTCGTTGGTGTTGACTTCTCGCAATCAATTGAGCTGGCCCAGTTGCTTGAATCATTTGAAACACCGTTAAAATCAATTCTCTCAAGAGATACATTTGTTCCGCCCCAATCAGGTGAATAATCAACTCTATCCGATACAGCTCCGTTTATCTTATATATAAGTACAGCATCCCCTGTATTATTCAGCGAAGGCAGCGAAGAATTTGTGATGACCCGGGTAGAATCCATTTTAACATGGTTTGCGAAAATGGCACTGCTCTGGCTTATGACAACATAGGTATGTGGATTCATAAAGTAATCATTAGCGGTAATAATAACCTGCGTCAAGGAGTTATCGGAGATTTTCCAGTTCTTTAAATTTACAACTGAATCTGAATTATTGTAAATTTCGACCCACTCACACTCACCTGCCGGGAAATCATACATAATTTCATTTATTATCACTCTGCCAGCTGTACTGCCTCCTGCCACTTCAATTGATGCAGCATATTTATTATTTGTTGTATCTTCATCAGGCGCATAGTTTACCACGGCAATGTACTGTCTTAAGCCTGCGCTATCTAAAATTTGTGAATAAGTAATATTTACTGAATCACCTGAATTCAATGTGCCCGGTGAATTTATTGTTGTCTTAAGTTCATTTGGAGTTGGGATGCTGTCTTTATTGTAATCATCGTAAAAGGATACTGTATATGATGGCGCGCTGTTGAGTCCACGATTTTTAACCTGCGCTATAATACCTAGTGTATCACCCAGAGCAGGCAGTGTGCGGCTGAATGCAATTTTATTCAGCGCAAGATCATTTGGTTTTGGGGTCAGGCTGTTAACTTTATCAGGCGTAGCGCCAACTGATGAAACGCATGAGCCCCAGTTTGTCTGCAGGTTTGAATTACCGGTAACAGAAACCCTTTCAAGTGATTTATTATTGGTACTTCCTCCCCATGAAGAAAGAAATGTAACGCTATCAATAACAGTACCGGCAGAATTAAGCAGAACAATATTATCGCCCGTATTATTTAGGGCATTCCAACCGATGCTTTGCAGGTAAATGCCGGGATTATTCGGGTAGAAACTTTTCACTGCAGTTGAATCCTCACAAATTACAGCAAATCCATTAGCAGGAATGCTTACCGACTGTGTGGTTATTACACGCTGTAAGAATGTAGCATCATCCCACTTCCAGTTTTGCAGGTTTACCGGACTTGAAGACTTATTATAAATTTCAAACCACTCCTTGCTGTTTCCCGTAGTTGGTGCGTACATAATTTCGTTCACAACAAGTGAATCAAACCCGCCTGCTGAAATTACCGTAACAGTACCAATTCTTTTGTTATTTGAAGTATCTTCATCACTCCCGTAATTTACTACGGCTATGAATTGCCTTACACCAAGCGAATCCATTAACTTTGAAGTATTGTAGTTTGCAGAATCACCCGCATTTAACGCTCCCGCAGAATTTACTGAATTAATTAATTCATTTGGTGTTGGATTGCCGTCATCATTATAATCATCATAAAATGATACTGTGTATGAGTTTGCTGTAAGCAGTCCCCTGTTTTTAACATTGGCTGTAATTTGCAGGTTAGTGCCTATTAACGGTGAGTTACTGCTGAATGAAATTATATTCAGCGACAGATCATTATTGAGTGGCGAGATACTGTTCCTTAAATTCGGCGTTGCTCCAAGTGTTGCAACCGAGGTTCCCCAGTTTGTCTGCTGGTTTGTTGGCGCAATGGAGATTATTCTCTCCAGTGATTTATTCCCTGAAGCACCGCCCCATGTATTGGTATACTGAATCGAATCAATTACAACACCTGATGCATTGAAGATTATCACATTTTCATTTCCGGTATTATTGAGCGCACTCCATCCGTTTGTTGGCTGAAGCAAAATTCCCGTAAATGAAGGGAACGCTGTTCTGAAGGATGTTGAATCCTGACAAATTACCGCATAACCATTTGCAGGTAAATTGATATTCTGTGTCGTGAATATTCTTAATGTTGCAGTTGCATCCTTATATTTCCAGTTAGCCATGTTAAAGGGAGCGGCAGTATTATTGTAAAGTTCGAACCATTCATTAGTAGCGGGAGTTGGCGCATACATTATCTCGTTCAATGCAACATCACCGGGGTTCTGCGACTTAGCTAAATTACATAAAATCACAATAAAACCTATAACCAGTAGGAAATTAATTTTCATATTTTTGCATAAAATGATAAAATATATTCGTAAATTTACAGAAATAATTGCAGGATTACAACGAAAATGAAAAAAACGGTAT
>JBDTNV010000148.1:0-8152 GCA_039933555.1 Ignavibacteria bacterium | reverse complement strand
AAAATTTTAATGATGCTTTAAAATTTAACAATAAGATTAATTTTGAAATGTTCGCATTTAAATATGATTCAAGACTTTTACAGTTTAAGATTTATTACGAGTTAGGGTATTTTAACGAAGCATATTCACTAATAGATTCTCACAGGCATTTTATAACAAATAATAAAACCGTTTCTGAGCATTATAAGCTGATGCACACAAATTTCCTGAATTTTTATACCAGGATCTTGACGGTAAAAGAAAAAGAAAAGGATAGAAATTCCATACCGATGCTGGTAAATGAAATTACAGGCACTAATAACGTAATATCAAAAGTTTGGCTGATCGATAAGGCTAATGACCTTTTTTAATTCAGATGTAACAAATCACCTGACTTGTACCTTTTTGTTGATATTTCTATACATTTAATCTTTGTGTTTTTTTGCGTATTTTTGTAATTCTATGAAATTTAACAAACGAACAAATACATGCGGCGAGCTAACACTTGCTGATAGTGGAAAATCTGTCACTTTAAACGGCTGGGTTTCACAGGTACGCGATCTTGGCGGGGTTATTTTCATTAACCTGCGCGATAGGTATGGAATTACACAAATAACCGTTAATTCTGAAAGCAAAGAAACTTACAATATCGCCAAATTACTGGGACTGGAGTACGTTATTTCAGCGAGCGGAAAAGTACAAAAAAGGTCTTCAGCAAATCCAAACATGCCAACCGGAGAAATTGAAATCCTTGCCGATAATTTGGAAATTCTCAACACTTCCGAAGTAACTCCGTTTGTAGTTGAAGAGGATGTTAAAGCCTCTGAAGAGCTGAGATTCAAGTATCGTTATTTAGACTTAAGAAGAAAAAAAATCGCAGATAATATTGTATTAAGAAGCAATGTTTACAATATTGTTCATAAATATTTTGAGCGTGAAAATTTTATTGAAATTGAAACTCCTATACTTATGAAATCGACACCGGAAGGCGCCAGAGATTACCTTGTACCTTCACGTGTTCACAAAGGAAAGTTTTATGCACTGCCCCAGTCACCGCAGACATATAAGCAAATTTTAATGGTAAGCGGTATGGATCGTTACGTACAGATATGCAAATGTTTCCGTGATGAAGATTTAAGAGCTGACAGACAGCCTGAGTTTACACAGATAGATATTGAAATGAGCTTTGTTGAAGAAAAAGATGTGTTCGCTGTTGTTGAAGGCGTGATATGCGATATTTGGAAACATGCAAAAGGAGTTGAGCTGAAACAGCCGTTTTTAATAATGAGCTACGATGAATCTATGCAAACCTATGGCAGCGATAAACCTGATTTGAGGATTAAAGGTGAGATTAAAATTTCTGATATAACTGAAATTGTTAAAACAACGGATTTTAAAGTTTTTGCAGACGCAATTTCCAATAATGGGATAGTGGCAGGAATAAAGCTTCCTTCTCAGGATGTAACAAGAAAAATTATTGATAAGCTTACTGACTATGTTAAAGCATTAAAGTTTGGCGGACTTGGCTACATCAAGTATAATGCCGATGGAACCGTATCCTCACCAATATTCAAATTTTTAAGTGATGATATTCAAACAGCAATGAAAAATGCTTATTCAGCGGAACCGGGTGACACTATTTTCATTTTATCCGGCCCGAAGAAGAAAGTACTGCAAGGACTTGGTAATTTACGATTGAAACTTGCTGAAGAGTTCAGTTTAATTGATGAAACACGCGATGAATTCCTTTGGGTAAATGATTTCCCTCTCTTTGGTTATGATGAAGAGTCAGGTACCATTGCTGCAGAGCATCACGCATTCACAATGCCGCATGATGCTGATATGGATAAGCTTGATATCGGCAGCAGGGATCCAAGGAACAACGCAGAGCTTCTGACATCTATCCGTGCAACTTGTTATGATATGGTCTGCAACGGAAGCGAATTTGGTTCAGGAAGTATAAGAATTCATAGAAGCGATATACAGGAAAAAGTGTTTAATGTGCTCGAATTAACAAAAGAAGAGCAGGAAGAAAAGTTCGGGTTTCTGCTTGGAGCATTCAAATACGGAGCTCCACCACACGGGGGTTTTGCACTTGGGTTTGATAGAATTATAGCAACACTTTGCGGCACAAAAGATATCCGTGAAACTATTGCATTCCCTAAGACAACAAGCGCAGTAGGACTGATGGATAACTCACCAAGCCCGGTTGACAGTAAACAATTAAAAGATCTCGGAATCTCAATAAATTAATGAGCAATAAAATAGAAAATACAGAATTTGAAGTAGTTCAGGGTGATATTACCCTGCTTGAAACAGACGCAATTGTAAATCCGGCCAACACATTTTTAATGCATACAGGCGGACTTGCGCTTCAAATTGCAAAACGCGGCGGAATGATTGTTCAGCAGGAGTCAAAGAAAATAGGCAACGTGCCAACCGGCAGCGCGGTCATAACAACCGGCGGCAATATGAAGACAAAGCATGTAATACATGCGGTCGGCCCTAAATACAAGGACGGCAAATCAGGTGAAGCTGAAAAGCTCTCATCTGCGGTGAATTCAGCATTAAGTGTAGCTGAGCTGAAAAAGCTAACATCGATAGCAATTCCCGCAATAAGCTCAGGCATTTACGGCTACCCTGTTGAAGAAAGCTCAAAGATAATTGTTGATACAGTAATAGAGAATTTTTACGCAAAGAATAAAGCAAAAGAAGAAACTACACTCACAAAAGTAGTGTTTTGTTTATTTGATGATAATACCTTTGCATCGTTCAAAAAGGCGCTTGAGAGTCATTTTAAAAAGAAATAATACTAACAAATAAAACCATAACAAAATAATCTAAAAATGCCAAAAACATTAGAAAAAGATTTAAAGCTTGAAAAATTCAAAGTGAAGGATCTCACACTTGCTGAGTGGGGAAGAAAAGAGATCCGCCTAGCGGAAGCTGAAATGCCGGGCTTAATGGCTATCAGGAAAGAATACAAAGATTCAAAGCCGCTCAAAGGTGCAAGGATTGCCGGCTGTCTTCACATGACAATTCAAACCGCTGTGCTGATAGAGACACTTATTGAGCTTGGCGCTGAGGTGAAATGGTCATCATGCAATATCTTCTCAACACAGGATCACGCTGCAGCAGCAATTGCCAAAGCAGGTGTTTCAGTGTATGCGTGGAAAGGCATGAACGAAGAAGAATTTAACTGGTGCATCGAGCAGACATTGTTCTTCGGTTCATTTGATAAACCGCTTAATATGATACTTGATGACGGCGGTGACTTAACCAACATGGTGCTTGATGATTACCCTGAGCTTATTGCCGGGATCAAAGGTATCAGCGAAGAAACGACAACCGGTGTTCACAGGCTGTATGAGAGAATGAAAAACGGAACACTCTCACTCCCCTGCATCAATGTAAATGACTCAGTCACAAAGTCAAAATTTGATAATAAATACGGATGTAAGGAATCACTTGTTGACGCTATCAGGCGCGCAACCGATGTTATGATGGCTGGTAAGGTTGCAGTTGTTGCCGGATACGGTGATGTTGGTAAAGGTTCTGCACAATCATTACGCGGCGCCGGCGCAAGAGTAATGGTTACGGAAATTGACCCTATCTGCGCTTTGCAGGCTGCGATGGATGGATATCAGGTTGTAACTATGGACGATGCTTCAAAGATCGCTGATATATTTGTTACCGCTACCGGTAATTTGAATATCATTACTGACAGGCATTTCAAATCAATGAAGGATAAAGCGATAGTCTGCAATATCGGCCATTTTGATAATGAAATTGATATGGCATGGCTGAACAAGAACTACGGCAATACAAAAGAAACTATTAAACCGCAGGTCGATCTTTACAATGTTGACGGCAAAGATATTATCGTTCTTGCTGAAGGCAGGCTTGTGAATTTAGGCTGCGCAATGGGTCACCCCTCATTTGTGATGTCAAACTCATTTTCAAACCAGGTGCTTGCACAGATAGAACTTTGGAAAAACCATGCAAATTATGAGAATAAAGTGTATGTGCTTCCAAAACACCTTGATGAAAAAGTTGCAAGGCTTCATCTTGATAAAGTCGGAGCTAAGCTTGAATCACTTTCACCTGAGCAGGCTAAATACATCGGTGTTGAGGTCGATGGTCCATACAAGGCTGAATGGTACAGGTATTAATATTTATCTTAACTTCCAAAGTCTATTAGTCTTTTGAAGTTTTATCATATATAATTTAAAGGCGGTCAATTTGACCGCCTTTTTTATTTCGGCAGAAATTATTTTATTAAAGATTTTTTACTCAACAGGACACCGATTTTTTCAAGGAGCCATCTTCTGTACCGCACATAACCTGAGCCTTCGAGATCTACCTTAATATTTTCCAGGTCATTTATTTTATTATCTATCCTAAGGACAATAAGCTTCCTAAGGAATTTTATTAAATTCTTATTCCTCACTTTTCTGGATTCTGTCAGGAACACCTCCTTACGCAATAGCTCGCGGTATGAGTGTATCATGCTGATGGCTTCCTCGAAGAAACCCAGCTCATAATATGCTTTCAGCATCAGGTTCTTTACATCATACTTATAGATAAAATAATCCAGCTTGATCTTGTTAATGTAATCCAGAGATTTCTCAAATTTGCCAAGCTCAAAGTAATAGAATGCAAATGAGAAATGATACATATTTTCTCTTTCTGTGGGATGTATCTTTGCAGCGTATTTATCAATAAGCTCCTTCACTTTATCAAGTTTCTTTTCTCTGAGCAAAAGGAAGAGTATATCCCTGTAAAGGTCCTCCGGGAGATGCAAAACTTTTTTATTTTTGTAGTATTCATTCTCTAAGATCTCATCATAAAGGCTCTCGAGCTCACGGTTAAATATCAACTGTGATTTTGTCAGCTGTTTCCTCAGGATGCAGTAGCCGAGCATTATAGAATAATGAAAAGATATTTCATCCGGGCTCAGGTATTTCCAGTATTTTTCAATAAGCTCTTTGTACCTGAAATATGCGTTTTCATCATCAAGGCTGCGGAATGCCTCAAGCAGTGAGAGGTAAATTTCAAGCATGTAATCAAATTCAAACTTCCCGTTAATTGCGCCGTATATCCGGGAGTAGTCAATGCAATCAAGGATAAGGGATATCGTGACCGGCAGTTTTTCTTCAAGGTTATATTTTTCGTTGTAGACCATAATGTTCATATTATCGGCAATGATCTCCGTGATGTAATATATGCTTAAATAAACGCCGGCATCACTCAGCTTTCTTATCTGCGGGTAGACCTCGTTTTTGCTTGTTATCTTATCGTAGTGCATACTGAAATTATACTTATTCCTTTCAAGTATGTAACGGTTCAGCAGGAAATCAAAATCAACATCTTTAAATCCCTTAATGCTCTTCTCGGTTTCCCTGAGCTGCTTTATGAAAAGCTGATTTATTAAAGGTTACCGGGCAGTTAAAGCGAAAAAGTAAAATTAAGCACGGACTAAGGACATATGAGCTGCTTAAGCTGGGGCTCCAAATGCTTGAGTATGAGGACGACCATAAAAAACTGCTTGCCAATTGCGAGCTTGAATTTACAAAAATAATAGCGGGCCTTAAGGCAAACCCGCAGGATATTGAGATCACCGACTACGCCATAATATCCTCCCTTGCCCGCCGGCTGAGGAATAAAGAAATTATGGGAATTGTAAAAGACCTGTACAGCTGGCTATCAGCAAACCACCCTGAGATCCTGGCACCCGCATTAAGAGAAATTGAAGAGAAGAAAACTAAAGTTTATACAGTTGTTGGCAAAGAGCAAACGGCCGCATAGTATAATAAAAAAGCCCCGGTTTTAAAAACCCGGGACCTTATTGGGGGTTGAATTGTGAAGCAGTATCAGAGGAAAAAACTTGCGGTAACTACTCGTGGTAACAACTCTAGTGGGACTGCTACGCCTTTAGGAACCATATTAAAAATTATTTAAAATATCATGCTTATTATGTTATGCACTGTTGATTTAAGTGACCAGTAGTACTGCACGTTGTAAAACAATATGTATGCTGCTACAAATACTCCCTGGACCATTGTTATTAAAAAATTTATTGCTTTCATTTTAGTATTCCCTTTATATTTTTTATTTAATTTTTCGTTTTTTAAAGATCCTGGTTTGAAATGCTCTCGTAATTTCTCTCAATGAACCTTCTGTAATCAATTTCGTCATGCTTCTGTGTATAGTTTCCGTTGCCTTCAAATATCCAGTAAAACTTAAATTCTCTTATCTCGAAATTCTTTGCTGTTAATCTATGGTTCTGGTTTGTGTTTTCTGTGTTTTTCATTTTCTTGCTTTCCCCTGTTTGTATTACTTAATTAATCTGTTTACGGCTTTAGCTACTTTCTACTACAAAGATATTCGTGAACCTTAGGGTAATCCTTACAGGTTTCTTACAGGGATAAACGATTGTGTTTTTAGTTAGTTAGGGATAAGGGAGAGGCGCTCCACTGGGATTGAACATTGGCACTGAATCTTATGAAAATCCCGCTTAAATTGCGGTGATGAGCCAAACCATTGTAAAAACGAGGGTAATTCCCAAAAAAATTACGGAAAACATTGTTTCCCGCTCGAGGCTGCTTAAGAAATTCGAGGAAAATGCCTCTAAGAACATAATTCTGGTTATGGGGCCAGCAGGGTACGGCAAAACTACCTCGGTGCTTGATTTCCTGGGGGGCTCAGGCCGTGAGTACGCATGGCTCTATATATCCCCTGATATCGATAGCATCGCCTCGTTCATGAGCTACCTTGTGCATTCGCTCAGGGTCCTAAAACCTGAATTCGGCTCCAACACCATAGAGCTTATCAACTCCTTTGCCGAGAGCGACCTCTTCGCAAAGGATGAGGCTAATTCCATAAGCTCGGCAGTAAGCTCATTTATAAACGAGTTCGTTACGGATTTCACGGGTGATATTTTCCTTGTCATCGATGACCTGCATAATATTGAAGATGCACCGTGGCTCACTGCGGTATTCAATTCCATAATTGCAAGCTTCCCCGATAACCTGCACATGATAATCACCACACGCAGCGTACCGGATTTCAACATGGCGAAGCTCATTGCAAAGCGTAAGCTCGCAAAGATCGAAAGCAGTGACCTTAACTTCACACCTGATGAAACAGAATCACTGCTCACGGATATATATTCAATCTCTTACAAAAAGGAAGATGTGCGCGGGCTCTTGGGTAAGATAGAAGGCTGGATAACAGGTCTGCATTTAGTGCTGCAGGCTTACGGGATAGATTTCCCGAAGATAAGTACGGGCAAGCAAACAGTTGATGCCGATATTTTCAGCTACTTCGCTGAGGATATCTATAGCCAGCTTGACGGGAAGACACAGGATTTCATCGCCACGACATCAATGCTCGATGCATTCACCCCCCGAGTATGCGAGGAAGTGCTTGGCTTTACAGGCAGCGGTGAAATACTAAATGACCTGAGGCGAAAAAATCTATTTATAGAAACCTCGTCTCATATATCCGATAACGGCACGGAAGTTACAACATACAGCTATCATAATCTCTTCAAGCAGTTTCTCATCACCAAGCTCCACGAAACAAGATCAGAGCATGAAATAAAATCGCTCGCTGAGAAAATATTCAAATATTACCTCGCATCAGGAGATTATATCCAGGCTATTGATTTCAGCCTCGAGGCCGGCGATTATGCACAGGCATCAGAGATGATACTGAACAATTTCGAGGTAATTTTCCAGACCGGCAGATACGAAACACTAAGAAGGTGGCTCGAGCAGTTCCCCGCCAATATAATAGAGAAGAACTATGAGCTGCTTTTCATAAAGGGCAAGCTCTTGAATTTCTTCAAAAGTGATACCGATAAGGCCTACGAGATATTCACCGAGGTAATAAAGAATACCGAAGGCAATACCAGGCTTTACATCAGGGCAAATTCCGAAATATCTGAAATTATGCGTCATACCGGCAGGCCTGAGGAAGCGCTAAATATCTTTAAGGACCTGTACAAGCTTGATACTGAGCCTGAATTGAAGATCAGCATTATCATTTCGCTTGCTAAGAGCTACTACAGGCTTGGCTCAAAATATTATGATGAAATCCTGCATCTGCTTGCAGAAGCCGAAGAGCTTTCCGGCGCAAACGGGCTCACCAATAGCATTCCCGATATCTA